>JAITKN010000120.1 GCA_031278415.1 Oscillospiraceae bacterium | reverse complement strand
GCAAGCAAGCAAGCAAGCAAGCAAGCAAGCAAGCAAGCAAGCAAGCAAGCAAGCAAGCAAGCAAGCAAGCAAGCAAGCAAGCAAGCAAGCAAGCAAGCAAGCAAGCGGTTAAATCCGTTTTTCGCTGTGTCTTAAAGTCGAATTTTACAAACACACACAAAGCAATCACCCTTAGCGTTCAGGGGGCGGTTGCTTTGTGTTTTTTTCTCGTTGCGGATATTGGGGAATCGTTAATGAGTAATTCCGTACGAAAGGGTTGTAGAAAAAAATGAAGATAAAGCGTCTGCTGATTTCTGTTACACTTATGATTGCTCTGGCGGTCGGGCTATTACATCCCATTAGTGTTGTATTTGGCGTACCGCCGGAGAGCAGCGTCAATCGCGCGATTTTTATCGCTTATGATGATTCGGGCAGTATGTGGCAAACGGATGGGGCGCCGAACCAACGCTGGTCGAAAGCGAAATATGCCCTTGAGGTTTTTGGAGCGTTGCTGGATTCGGACGACGTTATGAGCGTATACACGCTTAATTCAAAGGCGGGCGGCGGCGCGAATTTAACGGTTGCGGGCGCATCCCCTATGCAGGAAAGAACCAATCAGGTACACAATATGGAGATCAGTACCGGAAGGACACCGCTGACGAGAGTCAGTGAGGCGTATACTGATTTGACTGTTTCGAGCGCAAAGGAAAAATGGCTGGTCTTTATAACGGACGGAGATGAATTTGAAAAACCTTCCGGCGACATCTATGACGTTATAGAACAGTTAGAGGGTTACGCGGAGAATGTTAAGGTAGCGCTGCTCACGATTGAATGTGCCGAACCCAATCTGTCAAGCTCAAAAATCGAGATAGTAAACGCCTCGACCGGGAATATTTGTGATAAGCTTACGGAGCTGAGTAACCTGATATTTCAGAGGAACCCGCTTGCCGGAGACGGCAGAACCGTAAATGTGGATATTCCGCTATCCAGGGTGTTCGTTTTTGCGCAGGGCGAGACGGTATCAATTAAGGGGATTGACGGTGCCGGCAAGGCTGCTCAGTCGGCGTCGGTACGCTACAGCGATGAATATAATGCCATATATCCGCGGTATATTTCAGCCGACGACTTCGATAAGACCATTGATCGTTCTCTTGTAGGGGAAGTTGCGGTTTTTGACTATGATTTCCGACCGAATACCTTATATAAGTTGAACGTTGAAGGAGCTGATGATGTAAAAGTCTATTTCGAGCCAAGCGTAAAAGCGGGAATGAGACTTACTAACGCCGAGACGGATCAGGCGGTCGTATATCGTGAGAACGAGGATCCGTTCCGAAAGCTGGTTGCCGGCGATTATAAAATCGAGTTCGGACTGATTGACGAGGGCGGTAATATCATCAACTCTCCGCTGCTCGGTAATATAGATTCGGAAGCGCTTTTGCGGATTAACGGCGCGGAAACAAGCGTGAACGACGGGAATATTATCAGTCTTGAAGAGGGCATATTTACCGGAACCATTACGGTTAAGTATCTTAATCAGGACAAGTATCGTAAGACACTTATAATTTCAGGCGAGAATGAGGCGAACACAATAGCAATAGTTCCCAATACCTTGACGTATGGCACCGAGGACAGCGAAGGCAGTCCGCAATATCGTATTACGGAAAGCGGGATTACCAACGGCGATATTCCGTATATCGTCACTATGCAAGACCTAAACGGAACGGATTTGACAGCCGAACGAATAAAAAGCGTTGCCGCTGCGCCGGAGGACTTGTATGCCGAGTATTTGTCGTTTAGGTGCGATGTTCAGGACACCGGACAGATCTTTGTATACCCTGATTCGCTGATAGGAAGGGACAGATTAACGGAACTGTTCAAAACGCTTGGGGAAGAATTCACGGCAATGGTCAGTATGCGTTTTGAATATGCGAATGGAAGCAAAACCGCTCAATGTGATGTTAGTCTGCCGGTTTCGTTCATTGTAGAACCGCCGCCGGACGCGGATATAGTGTTTGAGCTTATATCAGGAGGGACATTTGACGTGAATGAAGACGAGACGATTACTCCGGGCAAAAAGGAGGAGCAGACAGTATTGTTCGCTTCGTACAGAGATGAACCATTACCGGAAGCGGTGTGGAAATCAATGGATTTGCCGCAGATATCGGTTAAAAGCGATCCGAATTACAGTTTTCAAATAGAACGCGGCGATAAGGTTTCCACATTTGTTTTGACCCCAAACAGCTATTCGCCGGGTACATCCGGAGACGCGAAAAAAGGCGAATCTGTGTTGATTATCACGGGTTCGGCAGAGTTGGAGGGCGAATTGAGGGCGTATTCAGGCAACCCTAAAGTATCGTACAATCCGACAGGTCTCGAAAAGTGGCTCAATGTATTAAAATGGATAATCGCCATCGTGCTGCTTCTTATTTTATTTGCGCTGAGTTTGCTGATAAAGTTGATGCCGGGACGGCTTAGCGTTAGCCACTATACGTTCACATCAAGAGGGAAGATCCTTGGAGACGGGCTTGAAGCGTCGGTCGTAAAAACGCGGAGGTCTATTTCGGTTTCCGCGCCGGACCCTCCGGATCCAAAGCAAATTGCCGAATTGACGACAACGGTAAAGCCGGTTGATAATTGGCTTCAGCGAGTGACAGGGAAAAGACGGGTAAGATTTATATCCGCAACCACCTCAGCATTAGATAAAGGCTTGGCGGTATCTATAGACAGTCAGACATTGACAAACGAAAACGGGGCATTCACAACGCCGGACGGCGAACCGTTCGAGTTGACGAATGGTTTCAATTTAAGAATTTCAAATTTGCATATGACTTTTGACGCTACTGTTGATTTTGAATAAAACTTGTAAATACGCGTGAAAGCGCAAAACATAATGGAGGAAAAAACTATGACAGAAAATCTCGAAAAGAACAAATGCCCGTCGCGAACGCTATTCATTGGTGTCGGCGGTGTCGGCTCAAAAATAATCAGACTTGTTGCCGATAAGTGCGACAATACTGATACGACAAATATTAAGTTTGTCGTTATGGATACCGATGTCAACGATTTACGCAAACTGCGCGACGGAGCGCCGGTCGATATCAGGGCGATACAGACATCTTCAACTCAAACCGTTGGCGCGTATCTTAACTACGATGTGGATGCGAGTCAGCAGTGGTTCCCTAAAAACAGCATTCTGTATAATAAGACTGTTTCGGAGGGCGCCGGACAGGTTCGCGCTATATCGCGCCTTGCTCTGAACGCGACTATTCGTCAGGGCAATATCAAGCCGCTGTATAACGCGATTGACGAACTGTTCGCGAAAGACGGGCGCGACTTAAAGCAAGCGCTGAGAATATACATCGTATCCACCAGCGCCGGCGGCACGGGATCCGGAATCGCTATGGGCGTAAGCCAGCTAATTCGTCTTTATATGACACAAAACTACCCCGAAAGCAATTGTATGATACGCGGAATGTTAATCCTTCCCGGGGTTCTTGATACCGTTATAACATCGGAAAAGGAGCGCAACAGTATTCGCCGGAACGGATATGCCACTATCAAAGAAATCAACGCCTTTATGATGTTGGGCTCGCGCTTCTTTGAAGTAGATAAAGATCTTTCGCGGTACAGGGATTTGTTCTTGGGATTTCCCGTGCCCGAGGGTCAAGATGTTTCGTTGAGAGAATTGCCGTTTGACTTTTGCTTCCTGCTTGACAGGCTCGATTTGAACCAAGGCAATATGAAAAATCTGTCGCAGTATATTGACTACGCGGCTCAAAGTCTATTTGAGCAGAATATCGGACCGATGCAGGGCAAGGCATTTTCTGTTGAGGATAACATAGTAAAAGAGGCAGCGGATAAAAAAATGCTCGGCAGAAACCGTTTCGGGGCGATTGGCGCCGCGGTTGTTCAGTATCCGTATGAAACCATCGCGAACTACGTTGCCAAGAGTTGGGCAATTGAGCAAATCGGCGGCGAAAGCGTTACGGAAGGCTGGCTGCAATATGACCGCGAATATTTACGCCTTATGAACGAGTACAGAAAGCACGGCGGCGCGCGGGAAACTCCTCCGGTACGCGGGACCGTGTATGTAGATAAATTGAAGCAAAGCGAAAGCAAGCTGTCCGCCCAACTTCGCCGCAGATATCTTGGCGGGGACGATATTGACGCGGTTGCCGAAAGAATTGACGAGGAAATTTCAGATTATTTTGTACGCTTGAATCGCGTTTTGAGAGAACGCTTAATGGGGATCCCAAGCTATAAGGAGCAGTATGACGCGTTGCGGGCGCTGACCTCCAAAGCGCATTTCAACAACGAAATGAACCGAGGCAAATATACAAGCTACTTCGGAAAGATCGACGACTATGCGTCTGAGTCCCGAAAAAGCGCGGCAAGCACAGGCAAGAGTGCCGGCAACGCGATTTTCTGGGACGAGGAGATGCGCGTGTCAAATAACATACAAGAGTATGCGGTTGAGTCGATATTAAAAGCAGAAGACGGCGCGATACACCCGAACGCTATGCGCGCATATCTGTATTCGCTCTCAGACGCGTTCTCCAAGCGCATAGAAGAGGTTGAAGAGATAATTAAACGCGCGGAAGAGACGATGACGGAGTTTGCGCCATCCACGAAATCGAAAAAGTTTAAGCCGCCTCTGTCTGTTAAAAAAGGCTCGGATGTCGGCGACAGAACACGGCAGGACGTTCTCAGCGACGAAAGCAAGTATCGCTCGTGCGGTTGGCTTCAGAAACGCAAACTTAAGCCATTATACAACGAGCTTGCGAAATGGGCGGCGGCGTACATTAAAGCTATTGACGAGTACGCGGAGAACGCGGCGCGGCTGAAAGCCTATGAGCTTGGTAAAGCCTATATCCTTAAAGTCGTGTCAGCCTTTGAAAAGTTCTATGATAAATTCCCCGGCAAGGTAAAAAAACTGCACGTACAGCAGGAAGATCTTGAAAAGGAACTGGAGTTTTCAAACGGAGATTCTGTTACGCGTATTTGTGCTACGAAAGAACTTCTTCGCGAAATAGTGGAAAGGTGCAGCCAAAACGCTGACGAGTTACTTCCGGAGCAACTGAATGCGCGGATATACAACGCGCTGAAGCGTAATGTAATATTAGAGCGCGAGATGGAAAATGATACGGGAATAGTAGATAAACGCACGGACGTATTTGACCAAGAAATATTGAAGTTTTTTGAAAAGTCCGTTCGTGATAATTGTAAAGACATTCTGGATAAAAACATCCTGGAGGCTATTCAGTGGGAATGTGAATTAAAAGCGCTTATTGAGGAAAAGAGAAAGTATGACATACGCGGTGATTTGTCTGAAGAGAAACCGAACGCTGTCAGTTTGGACAAGCAATACGTATCAAAATATATTGCGTCGCGTATTTCCGAGGGGAAATTGCTTGCTTCACCCGGAATAAGCATCGCTACATTCACCGAGCCCAGAAAGGTGTCCGAGTGCGCGTTTAACGAAGAGCTGAAACTTTCGCGGACAATTAAGGTTGATGATTATATAAACTCAAGCGCCGGAGCTTCAAAGTCGGTTTCAAAATATGAGCTTCACTTCTTCGAGGCACTCTATAACATAACCCCCGATAAGTTAGCGCGCTTTGCCGCGAAAAAGTCCTCTGAAACCGGAATAAGAGACGCGGGTATTTATTTTGACGCATATCAAGATTATATGAAAGGAGTCGGACCGGACAGTACAAAATCTATGGTCATATCACCCCATATTGATAAACGCTGGGACACTATCGCGGTTATGCCCGAGATTGATATGGAATATCAGAAAGAGTCTTTTAAGCGTATACATTTAGCGATGTTCTACGGCATTGTGTACGGGTTGATTAAGCGCAGACAAATAACAGTATATAATCCGGAAAAGAAGTACTTTCAGCTTGAGAGTAAGGATGGCGAATTCAAAGACCTTATCGTATCAAACGGGTCGCCCTGCGATGAGTTCTATGAAGTGCTGGACAGTTTATATCGTGACCGCAGTGCCGTTGAAGCTATTTTGGAAATAGCGGACGAGTATAGGCATAAAGACGAGGAAAAGCACACAAAATTTGACGATACCGAGTTCGTCAAACATGTCAAGTCGCTGAAGCTGGACTACTTTGACGATCAGGATGTGGACGATACGGCGGTTGACAGCGTCTTTGCCATCCCTCTGCTGTATTATAAGTCAATACCGAACTCAAAACGCGACGACAGCGAACTCATTTTAATGATCGAGAGCGTTATTGACGCGTTCAAAAACGAAATACGTGTTTTTGATTGCAGCGCGGACAGATTATCCCATCTTACAAAACTTATGGGTGATCAGTTTGAACTGCTGCGTAACGGGTACCATTCCAACTTGGATAAGTTCTTGCAGGATGCGGCTATTTCACGCAGCTATGACGATAATGATGTGGTGAAGTGGATTATCAGAAAACTTAAAGAGCTAACGGAAGGTATTGAAGCCAACGAATCGGTCGACAGCGAGAACAAGCCAATCGAAAGTCCGGCGACGGAACCCGAATACAAAGCGAAATCAGACAATGCCGAAGATTCCGAGCCGACTGACGAAAATAGTGATGCCGCATCCGAATAAAGCGTAATCCGCTTGTGATTTGTGAGCGGTTCCGTTCGCTGCCGGCGGCGGCAAAATGTGTAATACTTATATGAGACGCCAACCGACTATAAGTAAGGAGAATATATGTTTACGGTAGTTATCGCGGATTGCGCGTTCCTTGCGCATATGCAAAAATACTTACTTTTCCTGCAGCCTTTTATTGACAAGGGCGGGTTTGCCTTGTGCGAATGGAACCCGCTCGGCAAAACCGTTCCGGAGATGCTGCCCGACATATATGACATCGTTGGAAGGCATACCGAGTGGCGAGCCATTGTCTTAGCGCCGTCCGACGACTTTGATATCAAGAGGAAAAATCCGTTCGATGTTGTTCGATATGCGGAGCGCTGTGATCCAGATGACCATTCGCCCAAAAGGGCGGAACTTAGGAAACGCGCCTATGAGCAAGCGTCGCGTTCCGCGCTCACGCGATTAGGCATATATTTAAGCGAAACTTTACCATATGGAGCCTTCTTGAATTTGAGCGGCAAGTCGGACAAAACCAAGGACGCGGCGCTTAGCGATTTCAGCACTCACGATAGCAGTAACAGAGGTCATTCGCCCAAGCAGGAAGATCCGCCTAAATCAGTCTTCAAACTTAAAGAGTCTGACGAATACCTTGAATTTATAACGGAGAGAGAAGTAAAGAGAACGCTTATCGAAACATTTTACAGCGAGAGTGACCCCTGCAAGCATCTGCTTGTTCCCGCTCCGACTGAGTTGTATTTTATAACTCCGCGTGAGTTTGATAATGCCGCGTATGATATGGCGCTTAGTGCTGAGGATGGTGAGGATACGGAATACTCGTCGTTTGCGCAATATAATATGTATCCGGCGTCCGCAAGATTTATCGTATACGATTTGTGCGAGAGCAAGCACGCGCAGTACGAGTATGATTTTGTCTGCTTTCTCGAATTCCTGCTTGCTTTTGCCGCAAATGATATGCCGCAAAGCAAAATGCGCCCGGAGCGCGTATATCGCGCGGTCTGCAAAAATGATTTTCATCTGTTAAGCGACCTCTTTTTCCGGTATGAAAAGAAGCTTGCCGCAACAGAGGTATATTTGCGCAATATTTACGCCGAACTGGCGGACGACTGCACGAAAACGCTTTCGGATGAGATTATAAATTCGAGGTATTGCAGCGACATTATCATTGGGCAGCCCGCGGTTGCGTCCGAAAATGCGGGATTTAATTTGAACCTAAACGCGTTCGGAATATTTGGCAGGCCGAACTATGATATCGTCGCAATGGACGGAATATATCACGCTGCCAAATTAAGTATGAAAGAGTGCGAAAAAAAGACTTTCAGAGCGATTGAGCAGTTGAGCGAAAGCACTCGCGTACAACCGGTCGAATATGGAGAGATGCCGAATAAACTTACATCGGCGCAGCTTAGCGATGTGCGCGGCTTTGCCGACGAACGCAAACGGATGTTAGCTTCAATGCCGATATTGGATACAATTGACTCAAGCGGCGTTCGGCGGACAATAGAAAAGGCGAAAGAAAATGTTGTAAGGGAACTGGCGTGTCGCGTTACATCAAAGAAGTTTATATTTGCGCTTGCGTATTCGCTGTTTGCGGTTGTTGTCGGCAGCATCTTATTTTTAACGGACGAATCCGGAATTATATCATCGCTTTTTGCGGTTACGATTATGCTGTATATGTTCGGCGCGGTGGTTCTTACAGCCGTGATTTTCCTGCTTTTGTCGCGCATAAAGCTCAGGCGTACCCTTAACGATTTTGCGGTCGCCGTGCGAAGTTATTTTGACGCGTGTAAAAGTTACGCGGTCAACTACTCTTTGCGACTATCACGTATTTGCGAAATTGCGCGCTCATATGAGGTTATGGCATTTTCCGAAGAGGGAAAAGCGCAAAGATTGGAGCGCGCGTATATTATCAAGAAGCATATAATAGACTTAGCGAATGTTCGAAATTCTACTGCTGATATTTTCGGCAAGTTCAAGAGCGTGGAAAGCGGTAACGAGGATAGTGACGATTCGTTGGATAATGAACCTTTTGAGTACGATTTTACGAAACCGGTTACATATGAGTATCCGCTCCCTTTTGCGGAGTCGGATGTTCGCAAAATACGGTTTATGGGGGTAGAAATGTCAGGCGAAATACCTATTGGATTTATAAGCGAGGTTGATGTTATCAGAGAGGAGATTCTCTAATGGCAAACACAATAGAGCAAATTATCGCCGCCTTGCCTTATGCTGTCTCCGCAATTTTGTTTTTGTTGCTGTGCTTCATAACAAAAAAGGTTAATTTAGAACGCTCAAGCAGATATAAACAGATGTTTATGCCGCTTGCGGCTATTGTATTTTGTATAGTATTCCTTGCGCTTAATGAAAAAGCGGGCGAGTGGTCGTTCACGGTCTTGAACAAAATAACAGAGTGGATCGCTTCCGTTGTATCAAGATTTTCACCGAATGCCGGTGCCTATATCTTATCATTTCCGGATAAACTGCTCAGTATCATACCATTAGCGCCGCTAACGCTTCTTCTGGTAAATATTATTACTATGGCTGTATATTTGGTATGTAAGCGCATATTGCTTGTACCGGTAAGTATAATGTTAAGGAACGGCGCGGACGGGAGAAGTGAAGAGAACGCTATTCGGCATATGTATATGCGGTTTGTCGGACTGATTTACGAATACGATGCGGAAGAAAACTCTTTTTCCCTGAAAGAAGAATATCGCGATTTCCGAGGACTTACAGGCGCGATATACGCAACGTCAGTCATTGTCTCGATAGCCGCGTTCGCGCATTGCCTCACTCTGCTTGCGCAGGGGAAAACAGCGGCCTCCGTATATCCCGTAGTCACCGCCGTTATAACCGGGGAATTGTATTTTGCGCTGGGCGGACTGTTTAAAGGCGAAAGCGGCGGAGTTGACGTTTCGGGTGATAATGACGCTTCCGAAACGGTTGTGAATTTTATCGGGCTGCAGAGAATTTTACACGGTTTATTCGGAGACAAGTTATCGTCTTCGGATGTAGAGATATTTCAGGGCGGCGACGGAGTATCTGTGACCGCTCTCCTTGATGATATGAGCGACCGACCGGACAGTTCCGTACAGGCACTTGCCGCCTATATGAGACAGCTTTGTGAATCGGGCTTCGAAATTGACCGTAATATACTGGCATCCGCGATTGACCTTATACACGGACGCAGCGTCCTGTTTTCCAACCCGTTTTACGCGGACTTATCTCCGTATGTTTTTTATCCGCTTTACAGCATATTGCTCCAAGGCGGAAAAGCACTCATAATTTGCGGTCGGCACGGCATTGACGCAAAAGTAACAGACTGGGCAGTCAACGGCATAACCTCTGTATCGGGAACAAAAAATTTTTGGCGTATAACAGATATGAAGAATTGCCGTAGTGATTCGGACGTGGGCATATTATCCGCTGATGACATATGTACCGCCATACTGAAGGACGACAATAGGGACTTTTTGAAAAAAGTTAAATACGTGATAATTATTGAGCCGTCAAAGTTAATTACAACGGGACAAATCGGGTTGAACGCAATTGTGCGGGAGATTGCCGGCTCCGATGTTACATATTGCGCATGTGATAAAGTTTGCGACGGACTGTTGGACGCGCTGTCGCATGCGCTGCTTGTAAATATGACAGAGGTCGCTCCGGCGCGTAATCGCGGCGGACTTGTTGCGTACTCCAACTGGAACGGCGACGATGAACATTTAATGCGAAGGCTTATCCCGTCGATTTCGCGATACCTTGGCATAGGGACAGAACTTGCTGTCACCGCGGTAAAGCAACAGATCGGTACTGCCGAGTGGTATGGAGGCGACGCGTTCCCTGTTACGGATATGCGCTGGGTTGCCTCTCAGTATTTACAGGAGCTTGCCGAATACGCGGATTTCCCGCCGGACAAAACGGTTTTTAATGAACGATTTGTCTGCAACTCCGATATGTGGAGCGCTCAGATAAAAAAGCTCAGTTACACCATTGTAGAAGACGAGTCCTTTAACCTGTTTGAAGCCTACAATAATTTTGCGTCGCGCTCGCTTGACCAAGGTTATGTAAATGTGATTTCGCCCGGATATTTATTGCGCGATTATATGGCATACAACGCAAAAATTTTTTCGGTGGACAGAAAATCTATACCGAATATGAGCGGTGACTTTGCGCGAACGGAGCGCAATGTAATCATTCGATTGATATTGCTGCTGACTTCTTACGAGGTCGCGGAAGAACGCATAGAGCGCGAATTGGCAATCATAGGCGATACGGAAGAGGGCGATCTGCATCAAAGGTTATGGTATCATATCGTGCGCGGCGTTACTGACGCGGGCAGCGATATGTCAGCGGATTCAGCGTCAAGATATAAGATTGACGATGTATTCGGCATTGATATACTGATTGACGCGCAAAAATACTGCTTGTCAAGCGGTGAGATGGAGCGGGTTTTCAGTATCGACAGTAAGGAGTTCGCGGATCGCTTCACTGCCGCCGTGCGTACCGCGGACTATATAACGGAGGAAGAAACGGGCGATTACACTCATGTCGGATCCGAGCTGTACGGACATGTATTCCAAAAGCATTTGCCGGGTCAGAAAATGACATATGCCGGAAAGTATTATGAAATGATCAGAGAAACGCATAACGGCAAAATTTTGCTGCGCCGCTCGGCTGACCACATTTTTAACCGGGTTCAATACCGCCAAATCAGAGAGTATCATATATCCGCGTCCGGAGAGTCTAAAATAATGGGCGATGTGAAGGTTTTTGACGGAATGCGCGTGGCAAAAGAGTTAATTGACTTTTCGGTAGAGACTTCCGCGTATTATGAGACAACAGATGAGCGTATTCTTAAAAACGCGAAATACATTGAGGTATCGGGAGTGCCGGTCAGAACTTATAAAAATAAACAAGCGCTGAAAATTTCATTACCGCAGTGCGGCGCAGAGGTGCGGTACACACTGGCAACGCTGCTTAATGAGGTATTTCTCACTCTTTTTGCGGAGAACAGTTCATATATTTGCGCCGTTACTGAGGACTCCGCTTGCGCGCAATTGACTGCCGATGAAGATTCCGTAACGGAAGCTGCCGAATCGGATGAAAACGCGGAGCGAACAGACCTCGCGGAACAGGATGGCATTACTGTAGAATCCGACTATATTGACATTGCCGAACCCGACGATATGAGGCGGGCGCTGAGCTATTCGATTTCGGGTACATACGATAAAGACGCGATATATATTTTTGAAGATAGTGAGATGGACATTGGCTTACTGGATTCGGCGGAACGCAACCTCAGACGGATATTGGCCATAGTCACCGATTATTTAACGTGGCATAACGAGATGATCGCGCGTGAAAGCGAGCCGAAGAAAGAAACTGATTACGAACCCGCAGACGATCCGACCGGCGAGAGTCAACCGATCCCCAAACGGCGTAATATATTCACTCGCGCAATCGGTACGCTCAAAGGCTTGCTTGCTCGAATTTCCGCTTGGCTTAAAAAACTTTTTTGCTGGAAGAAAAAGCGAACACCCGACGTCCGAGGCACACCGGAGAGCGGTCCTTCAATTGAAGCGGAAAGCGCCGATACCGCCGAAATCACTTCCGAAACTACTGCCGAAATTACTGCCGAGGACGATACGGATGGCGACTTCAGCGAATCGTCGAACGATGATCAGCAAACGAAAGATATTTATAACGCGGATAATGAAGATGACGACCATGATTTTTTGCCCGGAGACATTGACGCGAACGCTCCCAACCCTGTCGGTGAAAGCGCGGGAAACGATGCCGATGCCGAAGATGGTACGACCGTAACCCCTGACAGCGGCGAGATCACACCTTTGATGTCGGTCAATGCCACACTAAATGAGGTCGGGACGCTGCGGACGGCTAAGCCTAAATACAGCGAATCGCATTTCCTGTTGTATGGCTATTCCTCCTTACCGCGAGGATTAGATATAGACGGAACACTGCGCTGCTTAGAAAGGCTTGGCTATGGGAATAATTATTTATATCAGGCGCGTCACAGCGATGAAATAATTAAGCAGATTGAACACTCGTATAAACCGTTAAGCGGTTCAGTTCGCCTTTGCGATTTCTGCGGGCGCGAACTGTCCGATGTGCAATACGATGTCCTTTCTGACGGACGAGAACGCTGTGTAACGTGTTCTAAGTCCTCAATCACAAAGCCGGATGACTTCGTTGTCCTGTTTGATGAGGTTTTAAGAGACTATGAGAGAATTTTCAATGTGAAAATAAACAGTCCTGTTAAAGTCACTATGACCAACGCAAAGAAAATCGCCCAAAAAGTCGGGACAACCTTTGTGCCGACATCCGGTTATGATTCACGCGCGATTGGACTCGCGGTTGAGAAGAAAGGTCAGCATACAATGCTGATTGAAGGAGGCGCGCCGCGGCTTACGTCAATGTCCACCATTGCACACGAACTGACGCATATCTGGCAGTACGCCAATTGGGATCGCAAGTTTATTTATAAAGAGCTTGGCAAAGACGGCGCGCTTGAATTGTACGAAGGGATGGCGGTATGGAGTGAGATACAGTTTATGTTTGCTGTTGGCGAGATCGCCTACGCAAAGCGTCACGAAATTATTGCGCGCGGACGCAATGACGAGTACGGCAGAGGTTATTTGAAATTCGCGCGGCAATACCCGATTGTAAGCGCGGCGGGGCTTATTGTAAACACTCCGTTTATGAATAAGATGAAGCGGTTCGGCACTACCGATAAGAATACCGAAAACAAACAAAACGATAAACTTTCAGAGAGCGAGGTCTAATGCTATGTCGAAACAAACTAAAAGCGACAAAGGCAAACTGCGTACAAAAGCGGTTACAATTACGCTGCTGTCAATGACGCTCATATTGCTGACAAGCCTTGCGGCATGTTCGTCTGAATCTAAGCCGAGCGGCTTATTAAAACGCTTTGAAACGGCAAATAACGAACGCGATGTCGAAAAACTGCTTGCCTGCTATGACCCTAAAGAGATAGCTTTTTTAACGTCTGCCGGCAAAGGGGTTTCGGGTTTATTAACTGCGGCGCTTACGGGAGTTCCGTTGGAATTAGATTTTGAAAATGCCGTACCGTTGTTTGCCGGAGTACTGCAAAACTACATAGTAACCGATGGCAAAACGGCGACAATTAAGCTCAAGGAGATATCTACAGAAATGGACGGGGAAGACAAAGCGGTTATCAAATACGAAGAAACGCTTGTTAAACCGGATGGCTCGAAAGAAAAGAGCGAACATGAGCTTAGTTTGATAAAAAGAGACGGAGAGTGGTATATATCGGTAACAGGAGAGTTGCTGGCACTGTTCGGGTTATAGTGTACGGCGGCATATGCAGCGTGTATAAAGTATATAAATCTCTGCAGCGTGTATAAGAGTATATAAATCTCTGCAGCGTGTAAAAGGCTGTTTTATTCAGGGCAGGATCGCATAATAATACCTTCGCGAGGTAAGCCGCAAAAGGACTTGTCCGCGCCGCCCCCAAAACGCTTGATAGGCGCGGCGGCGCGGCGCGAGCGTGTTGTTTCGCGGCAGATTATTAAACGTTTTTTCGACGGCGGAAGTGTTCCCGAAAGCTGTAAATCGGACATACGCCGAAGTCGTTTTCTTGTCTGATAATCAACGCGATTGCCCTGCCCGAAAACACTTGACACTTGGCGTAGTTTGCGGTATAATGACATGCGTAAAGGGGTATGGGAAGCGGACAGCGGAGCGGCTTCCCGATTCGATGACTGTTATTATGAGCGGAATTATTCTTATCACAGGTCCCACGGCTACGGGGAAAACGGCGTTGTCCGTTATGTTGGCGAGGGCTGTCGGCGGTGAAATTGTCAACGCGGACGCCTTTCAGGTCTATCGCGGAATGGACATAGGTACGGCAAAACCGACAACCGAGGAGCGCGGCGGCGTCCCTCACCATCTTATTGACGTTGCTGACCCGGGTGAAAGCTACAGCGTTTCACGATACGTCAGCGAGGCGGTTCCGGTTATCAACGGCATTATGGCGCGGGGCAAAACCCCGATTCTTGTGGGCGGTACCCTGCTTTACATTGACTCCCTGCTAAGCGGCAGAACATTTGCGGAGACCGACCCGAGGATTCGCGCCGAACTCAGCGCCCTGACCGACCCTCACGCCGAACTCCGGCGCGTCGATCCGGAGAGCGCGGATAAAATTCACCCTAACGACAAATTACGCGCAATCCGCGCACTGGAGATCCTCCGTCTCACAGGGAAGACGAAATCGGAAACCGACAGACTGACGCGGGACATCCCGCCGCGATACAGCGCCGTCAAAATAGTGCTTGATTTCAGCCGCAGAGAAACCCTCTATTCGCGTATTGACAGCCGTGTGGACGATATGCTCCGGCGCGGTTTGACGGAAGAGGTTAAACGGGTAGGAGCGGCGACATCCGCTATCGGGTATAAAGAGATTGCCGCGGCGTTAAGCGGCGAAATTACGCTCAGCGCGGCAACGGAGAAAATCAAGCAAGCGAGTCGTAACTACGCTAAACGTCAACTGACGTGGCTTCGGGGCAAGTCGGACTTGCGCCGGATTACTTGGGGCGATGCGCCCGATTTTACAGAGGGATTAAGACAAGCGCTTAACTTCACGCAAAACCCCGAAGTGTAAGCCGTGTTAATATCATACTGACGAAACCCGCGCGGCGGCGCGGCGGCGGAGAGGCAAATGAACAAAACAAAGAAAGAAAATACATGGTTTCGTATAATTACCGCCCTTATTGCGCTGACGGCAGTATGTTATTTATATTTCTACAGCTATGAGGGGATCAGTAAACGTATGCGTACCGCCGTTGCGGTCCGGTCCGAAGTATATAATTACTCGGCTGCCGATGGACTGATAATACGCGATGAAAAACTTATTCGAGGAGCGTCGGGTGAACGCTACGTCTATGTTACCGCTGTTGACGCTAAACGCGTCGCTGCCGGTGAAGAAATCGCGGTCAGCTTCGACGCCATCGACGCGTGGACGGCTACCCGGCGTGTCTATGAGCTTGACGCCAAAATCGAGGCGCTGGAAGGCGTTATGATTGACGGCGGCATTTCGGAGGTTCGTTTGGACGCCGCGCTTTCCGCCGGCGTTAATGAGATTAAAACAGCCGTCCGACGTCAGGACTACCGCGCCGCCGGCGAGAAAAGCGCCGGCATAATCGCTATTGCGCACAGCGGGCTGAACGCGGAAAGCGAGCTTGCCGCGCTCAAATCGGAACGCGCAAACCTCGGCACATATACCGCTCAGCGTATTACGGCGGACACTCCGGGCGTATTTTCACGCTATGCCGACGGCTATGTGGGCGACCCTCAAATTTCCGCGGCTGACATCGCGGAGCTTGACGCGAATCGGCTGCGAGTTCTGCTTAATATGCAACCGGCGGCGGCGGAGGACGCGATCGGGAAGTTGGTCACAGGCAGCGTCTGGTACTTTGCCGCGATTATCGACGGTGATACGGCGTCCGCCATTACAGGGCAAGTCGGGAAGCGATTTACTCTTGACATGAGCGAGAGCGGAGTCGGACAACTGAGCGTAACTCTTGTATCGGTATCCTATTCCGGTGTCGGAGACAGCTTAGCGGTATTCAGCGGGGATACCGCGCTTACGGAAGTTATCAATTTGCGCAAGGTCACGGCTAATCTGGTTCTAAACCACTATAAAGGGTTGGCTGTGCCTCGGGACGCGCTCAGACTTGAGTACAATGCTGATGATGTTCGCCTGCCTTGCGTCTACATTTTGCAGGGACCATATGCGAAACGCAAGTTTGTGGAGATTATAGCCGAGGAAGAAGATTTCTACATAGTTGCGGAGGACATTTACTCCGCGACGGCACTCAAAGCCGGAGATTCCCTTATTACCGCCGGTAAAAACCTATACGACGGCAAAGTCGTAAACTGAACGGCTGACTACTGTTTTATGATTCACGCTAACGCAAAAATTAATCTTTCACTTGATGTGCTTGGAACATTGCCGAACGGCTATCACCGGATAGAGTCGGTTATGACCGAGCTTGAGTTCGGCGATACGCTGAGTCTGGAAGAGAGTCCCGGTAAGGGCGTAACTTTCAGCTCCAACACGCCGCTTTTGACGTCGACCAAACGTAACAATTGCGTCAAAGCCGCGTATTTGTTTTACGCCGAGGCGGGGCTGGAGCGCTCTTTGTTAATTGATTGCCGCAAGCGCATTCCGATCGGAGGCGGACTTGGCGGCAGTTCCGCCGGTGCTGCCGCCATTCTGCGCGCGCTTAATCGCGTTCACAACGTATTCACGCGGGACGAACTTATGCGTCTCGGTACGCGGATCGGAGCGGACGTACCTTTCCAAATCGAAGGCGGAACCGCGTTCGTTACGGGTACGGGCGACGAGATTACCCCTCTGGTGCCGTTACGCGACGAGGGGATCGTCGTCATAACGCCGGAGTTCTCATCTTATACCGCAAAGCTGTTCGCCGCGATTGACAATAATCCGCCTAAGATGCGTCCCAATACAGCCGCTCTTATCAAAGCGGTTAACGCGGGAGAATTGAAAACCGCTTCTAAGTTGCTTTACAATGTTTTCGAGGACTTGCTTGCTCCGCGCGAACGCAGAATGGTCAGCGACGCGAAAAATAAGCTGTTGGATCTCGGCGCGCTGGGCGCGTCTATGAGCGGTACCGGCAGCGCGGTATTCGGCCTGTTTGGCAATATGGAAAGCGCGAACCGCGCTTTTTCAGACCTGTGCGCGTCCGGCGCGAACTGTTTTCTCACGAGGGCAAAACGCTATGACAACGGCTAACGTCAAACCTCATATCCGCGAAACGATAATAGTCGAGGGTCGCTACGACAAGGCCGCGCTCTCTAATGCCGTTGACGCGAACATTATCGAGCTTGGAGGCTTCCGTATCTACAAGGACAGGATTGTACTCGACCTTATCCGCAAGCTCGCTTCCGGAACCGGCGTAATCGTGCTTACCGACAGCGACAAAGCGGGATTTCAACTCCGCAATTACCTGAACGGAGCGGTCAGCGGCAGACTTGTTCACGCCTATATACCCGATGTCGCCGGAAAAGAACGCCGCAAGGCGGCACCGTCTAAGGAGGGTAAGCTCGGCGTAGAGGGAATGGGCGCGGACGTACTGCGCAAGGCGATTCTCACCGCCGTAAATTACGCCGCGGACGACGCCGACCGCGGCTGCGATACCGAGCCGCGGATTACCAAACTTGATTTCTATGAGCTTGGGCTGACAGGCGCAAGCAACAGCGCAAAACGCCGCCGCGACTTGGCGCGTAGTTTCGACCTGCCGGAACGCCTCAGCGCGGACTCTCTTATCAGCGTCCTAAACGCGCTCGGCGTGTCGCCGCAAGATTTGCGTACAAGCCTGACAGAATAGCCGCGTCGTCCGCGGAAGATGATTTCAGCCGCACATCGGCTTCCGCGCACATCAGTATCGCTTCGGAAAGCCACTCGAACCGCGGATTGCGAGGGTTTTTCAGCGCGGATATATAGTCGTGCCGGAACCGCCAGCTAAGCGCGGCGACCAGCGGGATCGCATCTTCGCGGTTTGAAATCAGCACGGACAGAGTCGCCGCCGACGCGTTATAGTTGCCCGCGTTCAGCGCGTTCGCCATCTCAAACACTCCCGCCTCAAGCAACGGCGTTGACAGCGTCTTAATATGTTCCGCGGTAACGATTGAACCTTCGCAATAGGCGCAAAGTTTGTCAATCTCACTGCTGAGATTATTCATCAGCCGTCCGACGCGCCTGATCAGATACAGCGCGTCATTGTCGGAGATTTGCTTGCCGACCGCCCGAAAGTGTCGGATTACCCACGGTAGCAGATCGCGTTCCGACTGAGCTGTGAACTCCACTATGTTGGCTCGCTTTTCAAGCGACTTCCACAGCTTCCGCCGCTTATCGGGCTTCCAATCGCCGTTGTAGGTAAACACTAATTTGCAACCCGGCGGCATATGCTCAATCGCGTTCAAAAACGAATCCGAATCGTACTCTGACATGTCAAAAAGGTCGAAGTCGCGCACTTCCGTGAATACGAAATCCGACATAAACGGGGTTGCGTTGATCGCTTCCGCTATGTCAGCGTACACACAATCCGCGCCGTAGAGACGCTTAACATCGAAGTCGTTGCTCGCAATCGAATCACGCGCAAGCCGCAAATAGTGGTTCAGCAAGTAGGTTTCCTCTCCGTGAAAGAGGTTCAGCGGCGGAAATGTCTTATTCGCGATGGCTTTCTTAAGTTCTGCGGTCGTCATAACGGCGTATCAGCGTTGGTTCGGGTGGTTATGATACCAGTCGCGGGCATAGTCATAATAGAAGTCCTCAAAAAGTTTATTCTTCCGCATAACGACGGGGTCGTCGCGGCGTCCGAGTATAAACGGCACGTAACCGAACGCGCCGCCGGGCGCGAACGCGTCTATGTACTCCGCAAGCGCGTCGCGAAGCTCCTCGTCAGAAGTGGTAAGCAGACTGACCCTGCCCTGTTGGTCCCAACATCCGTTCAGCACGAGTTTCCTGCCGTACTTTTCCTTGATACCGGGCAAATTATTGGAGATTTGCGCGGGATCCCAACTGGTGATCCCCATTTCTATCCAGTCATCTATGAAGACTTCGCAATGACCGCAGTCGTGGATATGAATCGGCAATCCGTTATCAAGCGCAATATCGCAAAGCCGTTTCTCGAATGGTTTCAGCAGTTCGCGGTACATTTTCAGGGAGATGAACGGATAGTTTGCGGACGCGTTATCGTCCATCAAACTAAGCCCGTCGAGTTTATAGTACATAATCATATGCTTCAGAATATCCGCCATAAATTCGGTAATGTAGTCAAACAGCGCGATACACTCTTCCGGTTCTTCGGCAAGGGCGCACATCCCCTCATTGAAGCCCATAAAGCTCATAAGCATCTGGAAACAGCCGCGCATCGGGTTAGCGAGCCTCGGCTTCGCGTTTACGTCAACGCCTTTCATATCCGCTTCGGCTATGGATTTCCACTCCGATTCGGATATGGCGGGGTTTTTGATAACGTCACGCCAATCGCGAATATCTGCCAGTATAAAATCGCCCGGTTTAGGCAGCGCGCCGCCGCCGGCGTCGTCCTCCGTTACGTATTCCACACCGTATATGTCCTTGCCGCCTCCGGGCGTAATATGTCCCGCGCACATAAACTCCGGCATTACGACGTACTCCTGAATTTTGTACCACGGAAGCCATTCCGGTTGCTCACCGCGAAGCATATCCATAAAATTTTGCTTTTCGGACTTCTTATATTCGATAGCCATATACACGCCTCCGATTTCTTAAATCTCTTTGACACAAATATATCACACAATACGAAGTCCGTCAAGAGGGATTTGGCAAACTTGCGGCAATAGACCTTCTCGGAAACTGCGTATAATAAGGCGGACGACCGCCGCTGTATATAGATACCGCAAGGGAGGACAACGAATTAGGCACAGTTTCCGAGAAGGTCTAATATCGCTTACTTTTTGCGCAGACTGTTTCTGCGCCGTCGGACGCGTCTGCGCGGTAAGGGCTAAATCCTTGACGGAACCATCTCCAACCAGTATCCGTCCGGATCCGTGATAAAGTAGAGTCCCAGCATCGGATTCTCAAATACTATACAGTTCATCTCTTTGTGCTTCGCTTTGACCTCCTCAAAACCGCTCACCACAAAGCCCAGATGAATAACCTCCTCCTCGCCGATGTCGTAAGGCTTTTCGCCCTGATCTTTGAGCCACGTCAGCTCAATCTGAGCGCCGCCGTCTTTGGAACCCATAAACACGAGCGTCGCGGAACCATCAGGCATAGGCATCTCCATTTGCTTTTCATAGCCCAAAGCGTCCTCGTAGAATTTGATGCTCTTTTCCAGATCCCGGACGTGCAATGATACGTGATTTAACAACATAAGTGTTACCTCCGTTTTTTTTGAAATTATACCACACACCGAAAACCCTGTCAAGTTGAGAGTGAACATTTAACAGTTAACAGTTGAGCGTTGAGCGTCAACATAAAAAATGGTCGGACTCCCGACCCTGTACTATCATCTGTTAAATTGTGCCGGTTACGGGATGCTCCAATTGCCATCAGGCTCTATTTTAGAATACATCTGCCTGTTATCCCTCGCCGCCGTAGTTTTTGGTCAGCTTTAAATCTTCTGTAATCATACCGGCGTCTATAAACGGAGCCAGTAATTCCTTAGTACGTTTGTATTTTGTTTCAGGACAAGTTATTTTCTCAACTTCTTCGGCCTCCGCTTTGAACTGCTTAATATATGCCGTCACATCAGCAAAAAAGTCCTCAGTTCTCTTGCGATCAGCCTTAATCACCCTGTCAATATTATCCCATACTTCTTTGTGTGTCATAAAGATCACCCCTTATGAATTTTTTGATATGCCACTATAAATGTCTGCACAACTATTTTAGCATATGCGTATAGGTTTGTCAACGATTTTTTTTATTTTTCGCTTGCCGGGGCGAGTTCACAATTTGTTTACAAAAAATCAAATTAAACGCTTGACAAATTTACATAACTATGTTACTATATCAATAAGTGGATTGCGAAGTCCCGCGGATACCACCACACGACCATAATTTTAAGGAGAGTAAAAATATGACGAAGACAAAAACTATCAAGCGCCTGTTTGCGTTGGTGCTGGCGGTTGTTATGGCGGCGGCTCTGTTGCCGGCGACCACACTCGCCGCTTCAACTTACACCGACGTAAAAGAAAAGGACTGGTTCTATACGCCGGTTACGGAGTGGAGTACCGGCACGAACGCTATACTGGAGGGCTACGGCAACGGATTATTCGGGCCCAACGACGCGATTAAGTCCGCCGACCTGAATATTATCTTACAGCGCATCCTCGGCGAGACCACGAGCGTGTGGTCTGACAGCGCGTCATTGACGCGTGAGGAAGCCGCAAAGCTAATCTGCGAAGCCCTGAAGATCGAGACGGTCGCAAGTCCTACCACCTCTCAAAAATTCGCCGACGACTCAAGTATCAGCTCGTCATACAGAGAGTATGTGTACGGACTGAAAGCCCGCGGCTACGTTCAGGGTCAAGGCAACAACATTTTCGCGCCCAAGAGCAAATTCACCCGCGCCGAGGTTCTGCAAATCGTCTATAACTGCATCTCCGGATTCGCGGACAGCAGTATCAGCGGCGGAACATACGATCAAGACTTGGTCGTTCGCAGAAGCGGCGTTACGCTGACCAACGTAACCGTTCGCGGCGACCTGATTATCGGTCAGGGCGTAGGCAGCGGAGACGTTACGCTTGACGGCGTTTCCGTAAGCAAGCGCCTGATTATACTCGGCGGCGGTTCCAATTCCGTCACGCTGACCGGCAGCACGCGTATCAGCAACGCCGTGTCGGGCAAGACCGGAACCGCGGTTCACATTCGCGTGTTAAGCGGAAGCAGTATCACCAATCTGACCACGTTGGCGAGCAGTAACACGATTATAACGGGTTCGGTTACGTCGATTGACGCGTCGGGGGCGAATTCCACCATCTCCATCGGCGCGAACAGTTCTTCCTCCGTAAGCGCTCTGACCGTGACCGGAGCGGGTACAACGGTGACAATCGGCTCTTACGGAACGCTCGGCAGCGGCACGATTTCCGCCAATAACGTATCATTGCTCGGCACGTCCGGCACCGTTACAGGCACGATTACCGTAAGCGTAGGCACCGGAGTAATTGTCGGAACGCCGAATACTACGGTTAAGGTACTGACGAATGCGGGTACGGTAAAAGACCGCTCCGGCAACACCATAGCGTCTGCGGGATATACGGGCACGACCGACGGCAGCGGATATTCCAACGACGACGCTACCAGCTCCGGCGGAAGCAGCGGGAGCAGCAGCAGCGGCAGCGTCACGCTGTACTACCGCGATAAGAACGACGCGACAAGCTCGAAGTCCTCCGGTACGCTGTCGAGCCTGAGTCCGAGCAGCTACTACCCGAAGGCGACGTCAAACCACTATTGGGACGGCGACGACGGATATGCAACGCTTGAAAATGACGAAAAATTCAGCGCTCAGGATTATGACTTCTACGGTTGGGCGACCTCGGCGACGAAAGCCAAAAACGGCGAGGTGAACTACGAGTCCGGCACATCCGTCAGCTACGTTGATTACAGCAGTCTGTACGCCGTCTGGGGTCCGGAAGATGCCGAAGATGAGGTATACTATAATCTGTACGATGACGACGACGTTCTGACGCTTTACTACCGCGCAAGCTCGACAGCAAGCAGCACAACGGAACAAACCGCGTCTTCATCCAGCACCAGTCGCAAATTGTCATATTATGATCTTGACCCCGACGACTACTATCCGTTAAGCACC
>JAITKN010000106.1 GCA_031278415.1 Oscillospiraceae bacterium | reverse complement strand
CCAAGCGCGGTGAAATGTTCAATTCCTTGCAGGGAAGAGATGTTTTTATTATAAACACTTATTGTTTTAATGTTCGCGATTTCAGCGGCAGTCAATATCGAGTCTTGACCGTAAGTTTGGGATAATAACCAAGTCCGAAAATTCTCGTCCGGGAAATTGGTTTCGTCAATCGCTATATCGCCTGTCGCCGCCTTTGCCGTCAGGTTCGGCGCGAAACTCGGCGCGAGGGTAATCAGGAGCGCGATCGCAATCGTGAGCGTAATAAATCGGCGTAAATTTACGTTAAATGACGAAAATCGGGGGGGGGGGGGTAAATTTATTGTTAAATTTTACCATTTGGGGTAATCTCCTTTGAGTGGGTAAATTTTTATATTCGCATTGTACCACGCCGGAATGGCGGTGTCAAGCGTTTTTTTGCGCCGCGTACAAATAGACTTAACAGCACAATATTCCCCCTCGATATGAACCGCGCGGCCGCCCGCTTTTTCATACGCCTTAATTTTCATAATCAACGCAAAATGTCCGCTCCCTTTTGTAAAAATCGCTTGACTTTTGAGTAAATTTGCGGTAGACTAAGCATAGTAGAATGTATTAATCGATAAATCGGGCGGATGGGATGACTTCGCTCACAGGCACACAAGGAGGGTGTGGAATGACCATCTTCAGCGTATTTACCTTGTTGGGCGGCTTAGCGCTGTTTCTCTACGGTATGAGCGTTATGGGCGAAGCGTTAGAAAAGCTTGCCGGGGGCAAAACAGAGAAGCTTATAGCGCGGCTGACAAGTACCCCTTGGCGCGGCGCGTTGCTCGGATTGGCGGTAACGGCGCTTATTCAATCGTCGTCAGCTACTACGGTCATAGTTGTGGGCTTGGTAAACTCCGGATTTATTAAGTTTGCGCAGGCTGTCGGCATTATAATGGGCGCAAACATCGGCACCACGGTCACCGGGCAAATTCTGCGCCTTAGTGACATAAGCGGCGATGCCGTGTGGCTGAGTGTACTCAAGCCGACAACCCTTGCTCCGCTTGCGGCTGTGTTGGGTATGGTGCTTGTGATGTTTCGGCGTGACGCCAAAAGCAAGAATATCGGGCAGATTTTGCTCGGTTTCGGCGTTCTGTTCACCGGGATGTTCATTATGGAAGACGCGGTAAGACCTCTGCGCGGCGAGCCTTGGTTCTCGGAACTGTTTATGACGCTGACGAACCCGTTTCTCGGGATTCTGGCGGGCGCGCTTGTAACGGCGGTTATTCAAAGCAGTTCCGCCAGCGTGGGCATTTTACAGGCGCTGACGGCTACGGGGGCTATTCGGTGGGGCAACGCTGTTCCGATAATTCTCGGGCAGAACATCGGAACATGCATAACCGCGATAATAGCGTCCGCGGGAGCCACACGAGCGGCGAAGCGTGTAGCGGCGGCTCATTTGCTGTTCAATTTGCTGGGAACCTCGGTGTTCATTATAATACTGTACGCGGTTAAAGCGATTTTCGGTATGCCTTTCCAAAACAATGTAATGAATATGGGCGACGTTGCCAACTTCCATACGCTGTTTAACGTGGCTACGACACTTGTTTTGCTGCCTCTCAGCAAGGTGATGATCTGCATTGCGACAAAACTCGTTCCCGACAAGGATGAAGGCCCGCATCCGGAGCTTATTCCGGTTGTCCTTGATACTCGGCTGTACACCGTTCCGAGTACCGCTATAGCGCAAGCGCGTAACGCCGTGGCTCAAATGGCGGAAATCGCGTATATTCAGGCCTCGGAGTGTCTGAACATTATGATTACCGACGACCAAGCGGCTATCAGCTTAGCATTGCAGCGTGAAAGCACCTTGGACAAGCTCGAAGTCGCCGTAAGTAATTACCTCGTCGGAATCGCCAAACAGAGTTTGGGCGAAAAGGACAGCGGGGAAATAGCGTTTCTGCTGGCGTTCGTAAGCGACTTTGAACGCATCGGGGACTATGCGCAGAACATTATTGACCGCGCCGGCGAAATTTATGACAAGAAAATCGTATTTAGTGATAGTGCTAAGCAGGAGCTTAAAACCCTGGAACGCGCTACGCTTGAGGTACTCCGACTTACTATCGGCGCGATGAAAGATAATGACTTGGAAACCGCGTACAAAGTTGAGCCGTTGGAAGAAACCATCGACGACATTTGCGATCTGCTGCGTACCCGTCACGTTGACCGCTTAACACGCGGCGAATGTCGGATAGAGAGCGGAATCGTATTCTTGGAGGCACTTATCAACTACGAGCGTATCAGCGACCACTGTTCCAACGTAGCGGCGAAACTCATAAGTTCCGCGATAAAGGACCCCGACACCCACGCGATAATCGAAAATCTTCACAAAGGCGCGGACAGAGACTATAGTCGGCTTATCGCTCTCTATCGCGACGATTACGCGGTATAATTAACCGAAAAGAGGGAAATGAATATGCAATACACGTACAAAACACGAGGCACTTGCGCAAGTAAAATTAACATTGAAACCGATGGCGATATTGTTCGCTCAGTAGAGTTTGAAGGCGGCTGCAACGGCAATCTGGCAGGTATCTCCAAACTCGTTGCGGGGCTGCCTATCAGCTTGGTTATAGACCGACTAAGCGGCATCCGATGCGGCTTGAAACCGACCAGCTGTCCCGACCAACTGTCAAAAGCGCTGTCTGAACTATCCCAATCGCCGGAGGCGTAGTCCGTGAAAACCTACATCATCTCTCCCGATGATTCCGGACAGCGTCTTGACCGCTTTTTAGAGAAGGTCGCTCCGCTGCTGCCCGTATCGTTCGCGCAGAGATATATTCGCTTGAAACGCTGTAAGGTGAATGGGAAGCCTGCCGACCGCGGATGCAGACTGCTTACGGGCGATACACTGGAGCTGTACATCAACGACGAGTTCTTCTTTCGCCCTAACGAAGACAACGCGTATCTTGCAATCTCAAATCCGCAGCCGGACATCCTTTTTGAGGACGCAAATATCCTGCTTGCGCTCAAGCCGCCCGGACAACTCAGCCATCCGGACGGCAAGGAATATGTCAATACGCTGATTACGCATATTCGCGCATATTTGTATGCTAAATCGGAGTGGAATCCGGCTGATTCCGCTACGTTTCGACCGGCGTTGTGTAATCGCATTGACCGCAATACCGGCGGAATTGTCATTGCGGCAAAAAACGCGGCGGCGTTACGCGTCATTGAAGAGAAAATCCGCAATCGTGAGATAGAAAAATACTACCTTGCGGCGATTAACGGCACTATTACTCCGCCGAGCGGTCGGTTAGAAGGCTTTCTTTTCAAAGATGCCCGCCTGAACCGCGTTTACGTCAACGATAAAAGCTCCGCCGGCAGTAAGAGCGCGGTTACAGAGTATAAAACGCTTACCGCTCGAGGCGGGAGGTCGCTTGTTGAATGTCGGCTGCTGACCGGCAGAACGCATCAGATAAGGGTACAGTTCGCCGCCGCGGGACACCCGCTGATTGGCGATGGCAAGTACGGAAAGGCGGACGGAAGCGGACATCAGGCTCTCTACTCATACGCCGCGGAGTTTGCGTTCGGCTCTCCGGCGGGAGCGCTTGATTACTTGCGCGGACGGCGTTTTGAGGTTCCTCGCGATAAAATCGGATTTATGCGCGAATTAGGGTTTGACAAGGCTTAAAGTTTGTGGTAATATAAGCGGGATGATTAGCGTAATAATCCTTGTTCAGTATTGCGTCTGTAGCTCAGTTGGATAGAGTGACGGCCTCCGAAGCCGTAGGTCGCTGGTTCGAATCCAGTCAGACGCGCCAGCGGCACCTCGCCGCGGACAAATACGCGACGCAAAAGCGGTAAGCCATAAAGGCTTACCGCTTTTCGACTATGCCGTCCCCTCCGGGCAGCCGAAAGTCATTCGGGGGTATCCCCAAGTCGCTCGGGGGTATCCCCAAGTCGCTTATGTACATCCCAACGTCGCTTATGT
>JAITKN010000075.1 GCA_031278415.1 Oscillospiraceae bacterium | reverse complement strand
CGCGTCCGTGCAGTTGGACGCCGCGTCCGTGCAGTTGGACGCCGCGTCCGTGTGGTTGGACGCCGCGTCCGTGTGGCTGGAAGTCGCTTCCGTGTGGCTGGAAGTCGCTTCCGTGTGGCTGGAAGTCGCTTCCGTGTGGCTGGAAGTCGCTTCCGTGCAGACGGAAGTCGCTTCCGTGCAGACGGAAATGGCTTCCGTGCAGCCGGAAGTCGCTTCCGTGTGGCTGGAAGTCGCTTCCGTGTGGCTGGAAGTCGCTTCCGTGTGGCTGGAAGTCGCTTCCGTGCAGCCTGAAGTCGCTTCCGTGTGGTTGGAAGTCGCTTCCGTGTGGCTGGAAGTCGCTTCCGTGTGGCTGGACGCCGCGTCCGTGCAGCCGGACGCGGCGCGGCGCGGCTACTTTCCGACGCAGAATCGCGAAAAGACGCGCTCCGTAACATCATCGGTCACTTTGCGTCCGAGCGTCTGCGCCAAACAATTCAGGGCAAACTCAGTATCGTCTAAAGCCTCCGCGCTTGCTGTGGTTATGTCTGCCGCGCTGTCAAGAGATTCGACGGCGCGGCGAACGAGGTCGTATTGGCGTTCATTTGAGAGCAGCGACACCTTTTCGCTTACGTCCCCGGCGCGGAACAATTCTCGGACGCGCTCCGCAAGCGCGGCAAGACCTTCCGTCGTCTTTGCTGAAATCGGCAGAGCGTCCTGAACGCTTACGACCTGCGGCAGATCGGATTTGTTGGTAAGTTTAATGACCGTTTTGCCGCTGCTGTCGGCCAGCGACAGGACATAGTCGTCCTCGGCGGTCAGCGCGTTGCTGCCGTCAAGCACGACGAAAATCAGGTCGGCATCCGCAATCGCGCGAGTGCTGCGCGCCACGCCTAACATTTCGATTTCATCATTGGTTTCATGTAATCCGGCCGTGTCAAGCAATCGCAGGAGGACTCCGCCCAGAATCGCTCGCTCCTCCACAGCGTCGCGGGTTGTGCCCGGCGCGTCGGCGACGATGGCGCGGTCGTAGCCGACGATGGCGTTCAGCAGACTGCTCTTGCCGACATTCGGCTTGCCGAGTAATACCGCTGCCGCTCCGTTTTTGACTATCCTGCCGCGCTCAAATGTCGCCAATACTGCTGACAGACGCTCGCGGGCGCGGCGAATAATCCCGATGATGTCATTGAGCTTGTCCTGCTCAATGTCCTCGTCAGGGTAATCGACCGCGGCGTAAAACTCGGCCAGCAGGTCGGTAATATCATCGTATACAGCTGTAAGTTCGGCAGACATCGAACCGGAAAGCTGAGACGCGGCGTTCACAGCCGCTTGCTCCGTCTCCGCGTCAATTAGGTCGGCTACCGCTTCCGCCTGAATCATATCCAGCTTGCCGTTCAGAAATGCGCGTTTAGTGAACTCTCCGGCGAGTGCTTGCCTTGCGCCGGATTGAAAAATCGCTCTCAGCGCGGCGGCGACTACCGCCGGACTTCCGTGCGTATGAATCTCCGTGACATCCTCGCCGGTGTAGCTGTTCGGCGCGGGGAAATATAGTGCCAACGCGTTGTCAATCAGACTTCCCGCGGCGTTATAGAGCTTACCGTAAGCAGCCGTCCGAGGTTTCAGCGATACGGAAAACAGCGTATCCGCGATAGGCTTCGCCGCCGCGCCGGAGATTCGCAGCACCGCGACTCCGGCGCGAACATTTCCGCTGCTGACCGCCGCGATTGTGTCGGTAAAATCAGCGTTCACAGCGGACTTATCCGTTTCCGTAACACGCTGACGATTTGCGGATTCGGGCAACAGTCAAGTAAGGTCGTTGCGGCACCGAGCTGTACAAGTCGTGAAATCAAGATTTCGCTTGACGGGCAATTGGCGTAAATGTCGGTCATAATCAGGGTGCTCCTTTTTGCCTAATGTGCTTTTACTTAGGCGAAGTATAGCATAGTCCGCGTTGTTTGTCAAGCGACCGTGGAATTATCGGCAGCGCTTGAAAGTGGTTATTCAGCGGCTAAAGCAATTCAGGCGGTAGATACATTGCAAAATGTCACTCGTCTGCAAAAAAGTGCTTGACAAGCGGCTTCAAACATGCTACATTAGGATCGGTCAGAGTGTTCGGATCGGTTCGCAAACGCTGCCGCTATTTGCGCAGGCGGTATTTTTGACGGACAGCGCGGCTGTTCAGCGCAAGGCGCGGATTGCGTCAGGCGACACGGAAAGACTCTACACATACAGAAAGAAGGTCAAAGCAATGAAAAACTCAATTCACCCGAACTACAAGCCCACTACCATTACGTGTGCATGCGGAGAGGTGATTCAAACGTCATCAACCAAGGAAAACATCAAAATAGAAATATGCAGCAAATGCCATCCGTTTTTCACCGGCAAGCAGAAACTTGTGGATACAGGTGGACGCGTTGACAGATTCAACAAGCGCTTCGGAATCACGAAGTAAGCGGGGTTGGGTCTTAATGATTACGCGTAGTCGATTTGCCGCGGATTAGGAGTTGTACATAGGTGAAAAACATTAAGACCGTTAACAAAACAGTCGGCATTGACAAAGCCGCTGAGAAGGCTGTATTAGTAGGGCTGAGTTCATCTGCGCTTCCGATTGAGGATAGGGCGGACGAACGCAGCCTTGATGAATTGGCGGCGCTTCTGGAAACCGCCGGCGGTATTGCGGCAGGCGTAGTTCTGCAGAAGCGCGACAGACCGGAGCCCGGAACTCTTATCGGCACGGGCAAGGCGGAGGAGATTGCGGAAATCATCAAAGCTAACGATTGCACTCTTGCGCTGTTCGACAACGCGCTTACTCCCGCGCAGCAAAGAAGTTTAGAGGATGTCCTCGGCGTCAGGGTGATGGACAGAGCCGGAATTATACTTGATATTTTCGCGAAACGCGCACAAACCAAAGAGGGTCGATTGCAGGTTGAACTCGCTCAGTATGAGTACCTTCTGCCTCGCCTGACGCGAATGTGGACTCACCTTGTACGGCAGACTGCAAGCGGCGCGTCGCGAATTGGGACGCGCGGGCCGGGAGAGACTCAGCTCGAAACCGACAGACGTCATATACGCGACAAGATTACCCGTCTGCGGCGCGAGTTAGAGAAGGTACGCGGCGTTCGCGCTACTCAGCGCCGTCTGCGCGGGAAGAACGAAGTTAAGGCGGTCGCGCTTGTCGGATATACGAACGCCGGCAAGTCAACATTGCTGAATAAGCTTACAGGTGCCGGGATTCAGGCTGAAAACCGATTATTTGACACTTTGGATACAACTACCAGGCGATTACGCCTGCCCGATGAGCGAGAGGTTTTGCTGTCCGATACGGTCGGGTTTATACGCAAACTGCCTCACCAACTTGTTGCGGCGTTTAAGGCGACGTTGGAAGAGCTGACCTTCGCGGATTTAATACTTCATGTAGTTGATCTGAGCAACGATGATTGCGAATACCAAACATTGGTTTGCGAGCGATTGATTGGCGAACTCGGCGCGGGCGAAACCCCGCGAATCTTGGTGTGTAATAAGCGCGACCTCGCTCCGGAAACGCTTATGCCCGCCGGTACGGACAGCGTAAGCGTTTCCGCCAAAACCGGCGAAGGGGTGGATGCTCTTCTTGATAAAATAGCGAAAACCATTTGAAATTGCTGTGACTGCATTCTTAGGCGAAGCGGAAATCAAAGTAAAGCGATCTCGGTTCTTGGGTCGCGTTTGGCGTTGCGGAAGTGAAGCGGAAGCGTATGAACTTGTTCAGGCAACCAAGAAGGAGTTTCGCAACGCGGCGCATTGGGTATATGCCTATGCGTTAGACGGCGGAGTGTTTCGCGCAAACGATAACGGAGAACCTCCGGGTACAGCCGGGCTTCCTGTGCTGAACGCGCTTAGAAGTTCCGGCTTGAGTAATGCCGTATGCGTAGTGACGCGGTGGTTCGGCGGCACAAAACTCGGAGTCGATGGTCTGCGGCAAGCGTATCGCGAGTGCGCGGAGCTTGCGTGTAAGGTTGCCGGACGTAAGCAAAACTCTCACGCGTGAATTATCTCGCCGATGCCGTTCCGCAATAAGCAATGTGTATGTCGGGATATTTCTGACAAACATATTACGTTATTACGATTATTAAAGCATTAATTTCTGTGTTATGCGAATTTATATATACGAAATAACGTTTAACGATATTTTGAATATCTATGGCGAATCCCGTGCCAAATGGAAAATTTATTTTGACAAAGTGCGTACTATGTAGTATAATGAAGAAAATTTATCAGATAGGAGATCGGAATGGATAAAAAAAACGACGAAATCTACAAATTTGTATCCGAACGACTGTACAAACTATCGGACGATACAAAAAGCAGTACGCGGGCGGCAAAGGCCAAGCTTCGCAGAGCCGCCGGGAAAATGGCGGTAGAATGCCCCGAGGT
>JAITKN010000130.1 GCA_031278415.1 Oscillospiraceae bacterium | reverse complement strand
GCTCAATGTCGGCAAGCTCATTTGTTTGTGTCCTATTTTGCGTCGCCTTTCCCCGCTTGCAACTGCGCGGTGTTGCCGTAAATCAAATTTATGCTTTAATATAGCTCTGTTATGCCGTGTTTCACAGACCGGTCGTCATTAATGCTTTTGCCGCGCCTCCTTATAAATGGAGCGGACAAATATAACTGATTGCACAATATTTCCCTCAACCTGAAACGCGTATCCGCTTGCTTTTTCATACATCTTAATTTTCGTAATCGACGCCAAATGTCCACTGCCCTTATAAAAATATCCTTGACAAAGTTCGGGGTAATGTGATATTATGAGCAAGTCACTAACAAATTAAAACGCAGCGTTGCTGACCGAAATGCGGCGGCAACGCGCAACAATGGGAGGTTGCAACACATGAGTATAGACGTACTCTTCTGGCTTGTACCCATCGGTTCCGTGCTGGGTTTGCTCTTTGCCTTTATCCAGGCGAAGCGCGTACTCGGCGCGTCCGAAGGGAACGACACGATGAAGAAAATATCGGCGTATGTGCGTAAGGGAGCTAACGCTTATCTGAAACGGCAGTACACCGGTGTGGGAATCTTCTTCGCGGTGATGTTCGTAATTCTGGGCATAATGGCGTTTGCCGGTTTATTGACGCCTTATGTGCCGTTCGCGTTTATCACCGGCGGATTTTTCTCCGGATTAAGCGGATTTATCGGAATGAAAATCGCTACGTCGGCTAACGCCCGAACTGCGCAGGCATCAAACGAGAGTCTTAACCGCGGACTGCGCATAGCGTTTTCGTCCGGTACGGTTATGGGCTTTACCGTAGTCGGACTGGGAATGCTTGACCTCAGCATCTGGTACATTATCCTGCGCTTCGTATTTCACCTGGAACTTGCCGAGCTGACCGCAGCTATGCTTACGTTCGGAATGGGCGCGTCAAGTATGGCCCTATTCGCTCGCGTCGGCGGCGGTATCTTTACTAAGGCGGCAGACGTAGGCGCGGACTTGGTCGGCAAGGTAGAGGCGGGAATCCCGGAGGACGATCCGCGCAACCCTGCCGTTATAGCTGATAACGTCGGCGACAATGTAGGCGATGTCGCCGGTATGGGCGCGGACTTGTATGAAAGCTATGTCGGATCGATTATCGCTACTATGGCACTGGCTATAACTGCCGGATACGGTATTACAGGCGTATTGGTTCCGATGGTGCTTGCGGCATTGGGCATTATAGCGTCAATTGTCGGCACATTCTTTGTAAAGACCAAGGAAAAAGCGTCTCAAAGGGAGTTGCTCAGCGCGCTTCGTAAGGGCACTTATATTAGCGCCGGACTTATTGTGGTTATTGCCTTCCTGGTCGTTAAGTTTGTCGGAGGCGCGATTGCGCCGGAGGGCAGCGACGCGGCGTTTTACGGCTCGCCTGTCCCGTTGGGAACTTTCGCGGCAATTATCAGCGGACTGGTTGCGGGAGTACTAATCGGTTTCTTCACGGAATACTACACCTCAGACACATATAAGCCTACTCAGAAGCTCAGCGACAGTTCGCTTACCGGATCCGCAACGGTCATTATTGCGGGTATCGGGCTGGGAATGGCTTCGACGGCGATTCCGGTGATTATCGTCGGGATTTCGGTACTCGTCAGCTTCTTCGCTGCCGGCGGGTTGGACAGCTTCGCGGGCGGGTTGTACGGCGTTGGAATCAGCGCGGTTGGAATGCTCTCTACTCTCGGTATTACGCTTGCAACGGACGCTTACGGTCCTGTCGCTGATAACGCCGGCGGGATTGCCGAAATGGCGGGGCTTGGCGAACACGTTCGGGAGCGCACGGACGCTCTGGACAGCCTTGGTAACACTACCGCGGCAACCGGCAAAGGGTTCGCGATCGGTTCCGCCGCGCTTACCGCTCTGGCTTTGATTGTAGCGTACATTGATGAAATTAAGCTGAAAGCTCCTGATTTCACATTTGACCTTGCCCTTACAAATCCGCCGGTATTAATCGGACTGTTTGTAGGCGCGATGCTGCCGTTCCTGTTCAGTTCGATGACAATGCAGGCAGTAGGACGCGCGGCGCAGAGTATCGTGGTTGAAGTTCGCCGCCAGTTCCGCGAAATTAAGGGGCTTATGGAAGGCACACCCGGAGTTGAGGCGGATTATGCCAAGTGCGTTGAAATCTGTACTAAGGGTGCGCAGAAAGAGATGTTGGCGCCGGCAATCCTCGGAATAGTTTCCCCGATTGCTGTCGGACTGATACTGGGAGTAAACGGCGTGGTCGGAATGCTTGCGGGGGCGACCGCAACAGGATTCGTGCTTGCGGTGATGATGTCTAACTCCGGCGGCGCTTGGGATAACGCGAAGAAATACATTGAAAGCGGGAAGCACGGCGGCAAGGGTTCGGACGCTCACAAAGCGGCGGTAGTCGGCGATACGGTCGGCGACCCGTTCAAGGACACCAGCGGCCCGTCGATTAACATTCTCATCAAGTTGCTCTCAATGGTTAGCATAGTGTTCGCGGGACTGATAATTCACTTCAATCTTATCGGACTGCTCTGATATCCAAATCATAAAAATCAACGGCGGGGGAGGTGATCCCCCGCCGTTTTTAACGCCTTGGTGTTAGCGCGCTGTCGTAACCGCTGCTATTCCGCTTCCAAGGGCGTTCCGTTTCTGTCTATGCGGAGCTTTTTGCCGTTGAGCATAACTACCGCTGTTCCGTTAATGAACTGTGCGGTATCGCCGCTGTCGGTTTTGTCATACACGAACGGTATTGCGGTATTGCCGAATTTGTCAATGTATCCCAACTTTCCGTTGCGCTTCGCCGGAGCGAGACCGTCGCTGAAATAGTAAACCCAGTCGTATTCAATCGGAATAACTTCTTCGCCGCGCTTGTTAATAAAGCCGTACCGGATACCGTTTTGACCGTCTTTCCTGACCCCGCACAAACCGTCTTGAAAAGTGTAAGCGTAGTCGTACTGAAAATCAATCACGACATTTCCGGATTGGTCAACGAAGCCGAGCTTGCCGTTCTTGAACAGCGCGGCGAGACCCTCGCTGAAAAAAGGGAACACGAAACGCCCATCCGCGCTGCCCTCGTAGTCTAACGGGATTACGACCGCTCCGCTCTCGTTGATATAACCGCATTTTTTGTCCTTGTTCCTGACAAACGCAAGTCCTTCAACAAAGCCGTGAATATAGTCGTATTCAATGCTGTAAGAGTTGTTCATAGCCTTAAATTTTGCCACGTCCTCCAAATCATAAAAATCAACGGCGGGGGAGGTGATCCCCCGCCGTTTTTGTTAGCAGGGCGCATTGAGTATGCAAATCTCTTTTACTGTTTTGCCTGAAAATACGCGCGAATCAGCAATACGCCTAACACTATAACCAACAGCGTAAGCAGAACAGCAAGCACACTTACCCAACTAAGGAAAAAGTTGATAGGGAATTCATTCAAACCAAACCTTCCCCACCAATCCAAATTGGAAGGAACCTCCGGTCTTAAAATATGAACCAAATATATTGTAAGTATTTCCGCTGATAGCGTTAATACTCCCAAAATTAACGCCAATCCGCCCAAAAGCAAGGCTATGCTATCGGATGCAAATCGTTTCATCTTATTTAAGCACTAATGCGTAATTTCCATCTGTGTGGGATCCGCTAACGCTGCTGTCAATATTTTTTTACATTTCGACATTGTTAATGTCCTCCAAAATAAATATCATTTAAGTAATTTAAGCTGTTTTTGTCCTGCGCGGAAGCGCACCGCAAACGCGGCTGTTTTTGCGTTCCGCGCCTGAATATACCTTTGGCATTGTACCATCCTTGCGCGTGTCAGCGCGTCTGATATAGCGCCGATAAAACCTACGCCCATATATTAGCACTAATGGCGATATTTGTCAATACAAAAGTTACAATCCTGAATCGGGCTGGCTTAAACTGCAAACCCGGGTTGCGATATTGGGGAGACGTCGAGCCGCGGAGCGATTTTACACAGATTTTACATCAGTATGTATTTAGGCTATACAAAATTAAAATACCATTACCATACCACAATCAAAGGAGAGAAAATAAATGAAAAAAATACTTATCGCCATATCCTTGCTTTTGCTGGCCGCCGTTTTGGCAAGCTGCAACGTGTCCACCGGTGAAAGCGGCAGCAGTAATAGCAGCGAAACGGTCTCCACCGGGTTCGACAGCAACAAAAACATTTCCGTTGTTTCCAGAGAGGACGGATCAGGTACTCGCGGCGCGTTCATTGAACTGTTCGGCGTAGAGGTCAAAGGCGATGACGGCAGCAAAAAAGATCTGACAACTAAGGACGCTATTATCGCCAAGCAAACGGATATTATGATGACGAACATCGCCGGGGACAAATTCGCCATAGGGTATATCTCACTCGGTTCGCTGAATTCCACGGTTAAGGCACTTCAAATTGACGGAGTGACCGCATCCACCGCGAATGTAAAAAACGGGACGTATAAAATCTCCCGCCCATTTAATATCGCGTACAAAGGCGAATTGAGCGGTACGGCAAAAGATTTCGTCGACTTTATACTTTCGGCGGAGGGTCAAGCGGTAGTCGGCGCGAGCTACATTACCATTGACGATAACGCCCCGGCGTACTCCGGTGATAAGCCGAGCGGCAGAATCGTGGTCGCGGGTTCCAGCAGCGTAACCCCGGTAATGGAGAAACTTAAAGAAGCATATATCGCGCTTAATACCGGCGCGGAGATTGAAATTCAAATGAGCGATTCCAGCGCGGGAATGACCGCTGCTATTGACGGAACGTGCGACATCGGTATGGCAAGCCGCGATCTTAAAGACAGCGAGCTTGAAGTCCTGACGCCCGTAACTATCGCGCTTGACGGAATAGCGGTTATCGTCAATAATGACAATCCTATGACAGACCTCACAAAAGAGCAAGTGAGAGCGACTTTCACCGGCGAAGTTCTCAAATGGAGCGATATTCAGTGAAACACGCCCTGAAATCCAAGGTCAGGGAGAGAGCTATGAGCGCGGTGTTTTTAATCTCCGCGCTAAGCTCTATCTTAGCGGTCGCGCTGATTTGCGTTTTCCTGTTCGTCAACGGATTACCCGCGTTCGGCAAAATCGGCGTATTCAAATTCCTGTTAGGCACGGAATGGTCGCCGAACGATATTCCTCCGCAGTTCGGGATATTCCCGATGATTGTAGGAAGTCTGTATGTAACAGTCGGCGCGATCATAATCGGCGTACCTATCGGAGTTTTGACCGCGGTGTTTCTCGCTCGGGCGTGTCCTGCGAAGCTCTACAAGGCGATCAAGCCCGGAGTGGAGCTTCTGGCGGGAATCCCTTCTGTAGTGTATGGGTTTTTCGGAATGGCGGCAATTGTCCCTTTAACTGACAGCAGTATATTATCCGCGTGCATTTTGCTGGGCATTATGATACTTCCTACCATAATAGGACTTTCAGAGAGCGCGTTACGCGCCGTTCCCGAGCAGTATTATGAAGGCGCGCTGGCACTCGGCGCGGGGCATTACCGTAGTGTGTTCTTCATAGTTTTGCCCGCGGCCGGGTCGGGCATACTCTCCGCCGTGGTGCTGGGTATCGGACGCGCAATCGGCGAGACTATGGCGGTAATAATGGTGGCGGGCAATCAGGCGAGGATGCCGAAGTCGCTTTTCGAAGGCGTTCGCACACTAACGGCGAACATTGTCATAGAAATGGGGTATGCGGCAGACCTTCATCGTGAAGCCTTAATCGCTACCGGCGTAGTACTGTTCGTATTCATATTGATTATAAACCTAAGTCTGTCCGCGTTCAACGCTAAACACGGCAAAGGATGGGGATAATGAGGAAAAAGATGTTCGAGGTCTTTGCCGCCGCCGTCACGCGGCTCGCGGCGGCGATTACTTTAGCCGTTCTTTTGTTTTTGATCGTGTTTATACTCATCAAGGGATTGCCGCACATAAAACCGTCCTTGTTTGAATTTGAGTACAACAGCGTAAACGTATCGCTTATGCCGGCGCTGATTTCCACCATCATAATAACGTTTGTATCGTTGCTGATTGCTGTTCCGTTGGGCGTGTTCGCGGCAATATACCTGACCGAATACGCCGGGCGCGGCAACAAGGCGGTCGCGCTTGTGCGAATAACTACGGAAACGCTGTCCGGTATTCCGTCCATAGTGTATGGACTGTTCGGAATGTTATTTTTTGTAACAGCTCTTGATTGGGAATTCAGCGTAATCGCGGGCGCGTGTACACTGGCGATTATGATTTTGCCGCTGATAATGCGCTCCTCGGAAGAGGCGATTAAAGCCGTTCCGGACACATATCGCGAGGGCGCGTTCGGACTCGGATCGGGACGGCTCAGGACGGTGTTCAGAATTATCATTCCCGCCGCTATGCCCGGCATTTTAGCGGGTGTGATACTCGCGATCGGGCGAATCGTCGGCGAAACTGCCGCGCTGATTTACACCGCCGGCACTGTCGCCCAGGTTCCCGCGGACTTAACGCGCAGCGCGCGGACGCTGTCGGTACATATGTACGCGCTGTCCGGAGAAAGTCTGCACACCGGAGAAGCTTACGCCACCGCCGTCGTACTCTTGGTTGTTGTTGCTCTCATTAACGCCGCGTCCTCAATGGCGGCAAAGCGGCTTGGAGGTAAGATGTGAACTGTTTTGATATTGAAGGTCTGAATCTGTATTACGGCGACTTTCGCGCGCTCAAAGACGTATCGATGCAAATCTCTCAAAGCAAAATAACCGCGTTTATAGGTCCCTCCGGCTGCGGAAAATCAACACTTCTGAAAACGCTTAACCGAATGAACGACCTCATAGAGGGCTGCAAAATATCCGGCGGCGTGGAATTGTTCGGCGAGGACATATACGGGAATATGGACGTCAACGTTCTGCGGAAGCGCGTCGGTATGGTGTTTCAGAAGCCGAATCCGTTCCCTATGAGCGTTTATGACAACATAGCCTTCGGACCGCGCACGCACGGCGTTAAAGCTCGGGCGGAACTTGATAAGATCGTTGAAAGCTCGCTGCGCGGCGCGGCAATCTGGGACGAGGTAAAAGACCGTCTGCGCAAGTCCGCGCTCGGACTGTCCGGAGGTCAGCAACAGCGGCTATGTATCGCCCGCGCCTTAGCCGTATCGCCCGAAGTGCTGCTTATGGATGAACCGACCAGTGCGCTTGACCCTATCTCCACAGGCAAAATTGAGGATCTGCTATTGACTTTGCGGGAGCGGTATAGTATTATTATCGTAACCCATAATATGCAGCAAGCCACACGAATCAGCGACAGAACCGCGTTTTTCCTTCTTGGCGAGGTTATCGAATACGGCGATACTGAAACCATATTCGCTATGCCGAGCGATAAGCGCACAGAGGACTACATTACAGGGAGGTTCGGATAATGCGAAATCGTTTTGATGAACAGCTGTCAAACCTGAACACCAGCCTTATCGAGATGGGCGCGTTGATAGAAACCGCTATCGCGGGCGCCGTTAAGGCTCTTGTCAATCAAGACGCTGAGCTTGCGGACAAAGTTCGGCACGGCGACAATGCTGTAAACGCAAAGGAAAAGGAGATCGAAAGCGCGTGTCTTAAACTTCTGCTTAATCAGCAGCCGGTAGCGCGTGACCTGCGTCAAATCTCTACCGCTCTTAAGATGATTACCGATATGGAGCGCATAGGCGACCAAGCGGCGGACATATCCGAGCTTTGTGTCTACCTTGCCGACCAAGAATACATCACGAAGCTGACCCATATCCCGAGAATGGCGGAGGCGACCATTAAGATGGTCACGGACGCTATTGACGCGTTCGTCAGGAAAGACATCGCCCTTGCGGAAATGGTTATCGCCTACGATGATGTTGTGGACAGCTTATTTATGACCGTCAAAAGGGATATGATCGCTTTGATTCAGCAGGATGCCGCCAACGGCGAGCAAGCGTTAGACCTGCTGCAAATCGCAAAATATTTCGAGCGCATAGGCGACCACGCGCAAAATATCGCCGAGTGGGTTATATTCTCCCTTACCGGCAAACACGAGGAAATACAAGTGCTGTAAACCGCTGTTCCGTTGATAACAGTTAACTTATGGAGGTCTGCTTTGCGTCAAATATTTATAGTTGAAGACGATGATAACATCAGAGAAATGGTCGTTTACGCGCTGACATCCGCCGGGTGGAACGCAAGCGGATTCCGCGACGGAACCGAGTTCTTCACCGCGCTGAAAACTAAGATTCCGGATATGGCTTTGCTTGATCTTATGCTGCCGGGCGCGGACGGCATTTCCATACTGAAAAGCCTTCGGCAGAGTCCGAACACCGCGGAAATCCCCGTAATAATCCTAACCGCTAAGAACTCGGAACTTGACCGCGTAAAGGGACTTGACTTCGGCGCGGACGATTACATCACGAAGCCGTTTTCGGTTATGGAGCTTATATCTCGCGTCCGCGCCGTCCTGCGCCGCTGCAAAGGCGAAGGCGAAGATATCCTCGACATCACTGTGGGAGGCGTCACGCTCAGTCCCTCACGCCGCGTCGTTACGGCGCGTGACAGGACTGTTACGCTGACATATAAGGAGTTTGAGCTTCTGCATTATATGATGATTAACGTCGGCATTGTTATTTCGCGCGATAAGCTGCTCGACCGGGTATGGGGATACGACTACGGCGGCGAAAGCCGCACGATCGACATGCACGTTAAATCGCTGCGTCAGAAGCTCGGCGAGGACGGCAATATAATCAAAACCGTACGTAACGTCGGCTACAAGGCGGATAATTAACCGATGAGCAGACGTATTTTCGGCGGAATGTTGTCCGTTACAGCGATTACGGTGATACTCATTTCAGCAGCGTTGGGAGCGGTATTTTACGGCAGATTCGCGGACTTGGCGCGCAGCTCCGTCCATACGCAGACCGAGATGTTTCGCAAATCCGACTCCGCTTCGGCGACGCGTGAGATACGGGAGCTTCGCCCCGACGATGTACGCGCAACCCTTATCGCGCCGGATGGTACGGTGGTATATGACAACAGTGCCGACGCCTCGATTATGGACAATCACCTATCGCGCGAGGAAGTCGCGGAGGCGGCCGCAATCGGATTCGGCGAAAGCCGGCGTGTATCCGGCACACTGGGCGGCGAAACATTCTACTGCGCGGTTCGGCTGTCGGACGGCTATATCCTCAGACTGTCCGTAACCACTCACAGCGTTTGGAGTCTTTTCGGCAAGGCAATTCCCGCCGTCACTTGCGCCGTTATCGCGGTTCTGATATTCGGATACGCGCTGTCCGGAATCGTCGCGAGGCGCGTTGTCGCTCCGTTTAATTCCCTTAACCCCGACGAAGAGATCATCGCGCCGTATGACGAGTTCGCGCCGTTCATAGCTACAATTGAGCGTCAGCGGGATAGGCTTTCCGAGCAGTTGGACGCCTTGAAACTGCGCTCCGCTACCATCAACGCTATTATGGATAATATGAACGAGGGTCTTGTCCTGCTCGAAGGCAAAGGGGACGTCGTGTCAATCAACAAAAGCGCGTTAACGCTCTTGGATGTGAAGAACACCGCGCCCGGCGGAAACCTTTTGGAGGTGATCCGCGACGCGGATATCCTGAACAGCGCGCGCGAGGCCCTTGCCGGCAAGCGCGGCGAGTCCGTCAAAGAGTTTCCCGGCAAAACATATCGCTTTATTTTCAGTCCGGTACACGGCGGCGGCGCTATTATACTCATCTTAGACATTACCGACAAGGCGGCCGGCGAACAGTTGCGACGAGAGTTCTCCGCGAACGTGTCACACGAGCTTAAAACTCCGCTGACAAGTATCTCGGGCTATGCCGAAATGCTGCGCAACGGTATGATCAAGGATGCCGACCGCTCTCTATTTGCCGGTAAGATCAAAGACGAGGCCGCGCGGCTGATCTCGCTGATCGAAGATATTATGCTTATCTCCAAACTGGACGAAGGCAAAGGCGCGGAAGCCTTTGAGAACGTAAACCTCTTTACCGCGGCGGAACGGGCGGCGGCAGCGCTCGCGCTGAAAGCCGCGGAGCATAACGTCGGCGTTTGCGTTACGGGCGACATAGACGCTTGCGTTAAGTCGGACCATTCGCTGATGTATGAGATGCTCTACAACCTGATAGACAACGCCGTAAAATACAACAAATCCGGCGGCAAGGTA
>JAITKN010000124.1 GCA_031278415.1 Oscillospiraceae bacterium | reverse complement strand
GCACGTCGCCTACCTTGTAATAATACCCGTTGTATTTCCTCAGCAACCTCGGTTCACTCCCTATCAGGAGCCTTTTATAACTTTCCATGCATCCTTTTTAGCACACTTTCCCGCTTTTGTCAATCAAAAGTTACAATACTAAATCGGGCTGCCCACCTAAAATTCCCTATTGACAAATTAAAGGTGCTTGTGGTACAATAAAGGGTATGGTATTACATGGAATCAGAGGAAGGAGCTAATTTGCCGATGGACATCTTTGAAACTATAAGTTCAGCGGAAAACGACGCTAAAACCATCTTACAGAGTGCTGACCGCAAAGCGTCCGAAATATTAGACCGCGCCGAAGCGGATGGCGCCGAGGCGGTTAGTGCCGCCAAGGCGGCTGCCGACGTCCAAGTTGCGGAATTTATAGCGACAGCTCGTGAAGCAAGCGCGGTGGCGGCGGATAACTTGGCTCTGACTACAGAAAACCGCAAAGCAATTCTCCGCTCACGCGTGGAGAAAAAATTTCCTGCCGCCGTCAAATTCATTACTGATAGTGTGGTAAATGGCTGATGGCTATCGTCAAAATGAAAAAAATAACCGTTGTCGGACTTATGTCTGAGCGTGACGCTCTTATCAGACGGCTTCAGCTTTTGGGATGTGTTCAAGTCACCGAAAACCCGCTAAGCGCGGACAAGCGCCTTCTGCTGACCGCGCCGACTACCCGGGCGGCGGAACTTGCTTTGTCGGTGTCGCGGATGAAACGCGCCCTTGAGTTGCTAAACAAATACGCTCCGGTTAAAACCGGACTGCTTCCGAATTTGCCGCTTATATCCGTTGACGACCTATTCAGCGCGGATACCGCGGAACTCGCCGATAATGCCGCGGCAAAAATCTTTGATGCGGAGTCCGCTTTGCTTGCCAAATACGCGGAGGTCGGTAAACTTGAGAACGCAAAATCCGCGCTTCTGCCGTGGGAACTTCTTGACATTCCGGTTAATGTCAGCGAGACTAAAAGCGTAGGTTTCAAATTCGGCTCCATACCCGCGCAAAAGGACTTGTTGGAATTTGAAGAGTCGCTGAACGCGCTCGAGAGGACTGCCGTATTCCGCGCCGCCTCGGACAACAGTCAAAATTACGTGCTTGTCGTATATCACAAATCCGTTGCCGAAGATGTCAGCGGCGTTCTGCGCGATTACAGCTTCAACCGCATATACCTTAAAGATGTCAAGGGCAAGGCGGCGGACAATATACGTGCGTTTGACGAGCAGGCAAAAACAGTAAAATCAGAACTTGAATCCCTTTTGGCTGAGCTTAAATCATACGGAGAGTATCGAAGCGCTATTCAACTGCGTTACGACAGGTTGGAAAGCGAGCTTGCGGCTGAAACATCTAAAGGGCTTTTGCTTGACACCGATAAAACCTTTACGCTAACCGGTTGGGTTGACCTTCCGAGTCTCCCTAAACTTGAAGATGCGCTGGTCGGATTTACCTGCGTTTACGACTTGGCGGATCCCGCTGACGGCGAAAACGCGCCGATTAAATTCCGCAACAACAAGATCACCGAACCGCTGAATATGGTCACGGAAATGTATAGTCTGCCGGCATACACCAATATTGACCCCAACCCGTTAATCGCGATATTTTTTCCCGCCTTCTTTGGAATGATGTTCGCCGATACGGGCTATGGGCTTTTGATTCTCGCAGTAGGATTTATTATTCGTCGGAAGGCGCCTCGACTACGCGGCGCGTTGGGGCAAATGAGCCGTCTCTCCTTGCTATGCGGGATATGGACATTCCTATGGGGCGCGGTAAGCGGCGCGTTCTTCGGCGACTTAATTCCGACGATTGCGAAAATCGTTTCCGGAAACTCTAACGCGGCCTTTGACCTACCAAAGCTGATTGACCCGCTTGCCGATCCGATTACCGTTATGATTATCTCGCTTGTACTCGGCGCGATTCATATACTGTTCGGAATGGGCGTAAAGTTCTATCTGTTGTGCCGCGACGGTCACATATTGGACGCTTTTCTCAGCGTAGGCGCATGGTGGCTGCTGTTTGCCGGGATCGCGCTGCTTGCGCTCAGCGTAACTCCGTGGGCCGCCGTTGCGGGGGCGGTCGCTGTTGCCGTTGCTCCCGCGATACAAAATAGGTCGCTGAAAAAACTCGGTGCCGGACTGGCAAGCCTTTATGACATAACCTCTTATTTTAGTGACCTGATGTCCTACATACGCCTTATGGCGCTGATGATGGCGGGCGGGGTAATCGCTATGGTGGTTAATATGCTCGGCAGCATGCCGGTTATGGGGAATTTGCTTTTCTTACCGGCATTCATAATCATATTTCTGTTTGGACACGGGTTCAACATCGGGTTAAATATTATCGGCACTTTCATTCACGACGCCAGGCTGCAGTATCTTGAGTTCTACGGTAAGTTCTTTGAAGAGGGCGGAAAGCCCTTCAAACCGCTATCTATTAAAACCAAATATGTAGATATACAAAATGTCCAATGAGGAGGCAAATATCAAATGGAATCGTTTTTCACTAATTTCGGAGGTGCCGGAATCGCGTTTTTAGGAGCCGGACTTGCGGCTATGTTCTGTTGTATAGGTTCAGCGCGCGGAACGGGCATAGTCGGCGAGGCTATATCGGGTTTGCTGTCAGAGGATCCCTCTGCTTCCGGCAAGTGCATACTGTATCAGGTAATGCCGGGCTCGCAAGGGCTGTACGGGATTGTCGTATTCTTCATTACGCTGGTGCAGATGGGCGTGTTCGGCGGCGGAGCAGCGGATTTGGCCTCAATTTCAATTGCCAAAGGCGCGGCATACTTTGCGTCGTGCCTTCCGATGATGTTCGGCGGATTTCTGTCCGCTATCTACCAAGGACGCGTAGCGGCCGGTTGCATTAACATCGTTGCGAAACAGCCGGACAACAGCTCCAAAGGTATGATGCACGTGGTTATTGTTGAGTTCTATGCGCTGCTGCCGTTGCTTGCTTCCATTTTGCTGCTGATTAATGTTAAGTAATACGGGACGGCATTATGATGAAGGGAATTGACAAAATTACCGCAAAAATAATCGAAGACGCAAACGAATCCGCCGCCGAGAAAATCAGGGCTGCGGAAGCGGAGGCGTCTGAAATTGCCGCGCGCTGCGCCGCGTTGGCACAAGAGGAAGCCGCTAAGATACTTGACGCGGGCAGAGCGGAGGCGGAGCGCGTAAAGGCGCGTCTTGCCGCTGCCGCTCAAACGGAATCAAAAAAGGCGGTGCTTGCCGAAAAGCAGTCTCTCATCAGGGAAACATTTGCGCTTGCGGAAGCGGAGCTTAATAAACTTCCGGACAGCGACCGGCTTAACGTTGCCCGCGTAATGCCGGATGGTTCCGTCATACGCAAGCGCGACACGGGCGCGGCACTCGCTCAGCGTCAAGCGGAACTTACTCCGCGAATCGCGGCGATACTCTTCGCGGAGGAATCATAATGACGGGCTATATTGCGGCAGTTCCGAAAAAGGTCAAACCGACGCGGGATACGGATTATTTGTTTATTTCAGCCTATGTCCGCGCTAAGAAGACTAAACTGCTTGGACGAACGGCGCTGGATCGTATGCTTGAAGCGCATGGGGCGGATTCTGCGGCGCGTGTCATTGAGGAAGTATGGGGCGTCAAGCTCAACTCTGACGCGCTGACTGATACCGATGTGGAGAAGCTGCTTACAACGCACCGCCGCGATATTATGGCTGATATGCTTAACTTAGCGCCCGACAAAAGACTCGTGGAGTTCTTCCGCTTGAAGTACGACTATCATAACGCGAAGACGCTTGTGAAAGCTCGAGCCGTCGATACGTCCGGTGAACATCTGTTGCAAGACTGCGGACGCGTCAACTCTGAGACCCTGAAAACGGCGTTTCTGCTCGGTGATTTCCGCGCTGTTCCGGCGACTCTTGCGGAAGCTATCGCGGCGGCGTCTGAGACGCTGGCTCAAAGCGGTGAACCCGGACTTGCGGACTTCATACTTGATAAGGCGTACTTCCGCGAACTTAAGGAATACGCCGAGGCGTCGGGAAGCCATTTTCTGATCGGTTATGCGCGGCTGCTGACGGACGCCGCCAATCTGCGCGCCGCGGTGAGGGCGATTCGCGCCGGAGCCGACTGCGAACCCGCACTGGCGGACGGCGGCAGCATTGAGGTTAGTCAAATACTTTCGGTAAAGCGCGGGGATGCCGAAGAACTCGCTGCGCTTTACCGAAATACGGAACTTGCGCCGGTATTGGCAACCGCCATTACAGCGGCTTCCGGAGACTCTTTGACGGAGTTTGAGCGGCTTTGCGACAACGCTCTCGCCCGATATTTGGCAAGGGCAAAACGCGCCGGATTCGGAGCAGCGCCGCTCATTGCTTATCTCGGCGCGGCGGAGAGCGAGATTTCCGCAGCGCGAACGATTATGACCGGGCATCTGGCAGGGCTGTCCGCCGATACCATTCGGACGCGGATCAGGGAGGCTTACAGCGAATGAGCGACAACTATAAAATTGCCGTAATCGGCGATAAAGACAGCGTTACCGCGTTCAAAGTATTAGGGCTGAACGCGTTTATATGTGATGATCCGGCGGACGCGAAGCAGATTCTGCGGGAACTTAAACGCGGATTTAAAGACAACTACGCTGTAATTTACATTACTGAGCAACTTGCGGCGAAGCTGCCGGACGAAGTCGCGGCATTCCGTGAAATCGCGGTACCCGCGCTGATACTTATTCCATCCAAGGGCGGATCGCTCGGCTTGGGATTGGAAACGCTTACGGCGGCGGCGGAGCGGGCAACCGGTACAAAACTATTTTGAGCGGCGGCGGCGAACATATCGTCCGCTAATCGTGCGCGGTTCAAAGCTGATTGGGGAGGAAGATGAAAATTGGGCAAGATAATTAAGGTATCGGGACCGCTTGTAGTCGCGGACGGTCTATCGGATGCGGGAATGGCGGATGTCGTTCTGGTCGGCGCGCAGAAACTTCGCGGGGAAATCCTGACGATGACTGCCGATCGCGCCAGTATTCAGGTGTACGAGGAAACGGCAGGACTGGGTCCGGGCGCGGAAGTCGTGACAACAGGCTCACCGCTGTCCGTAGAGCTCGGTCCGGGTCTGCTTGACAATATCTACGACGGGATTCAGCGTCCGTTAGAGGAGATACGCGATATATGCGGCGATACACTTGCGCGCGGAATAGATGTGCCGGCGCTGAACCGCGAGCGGCTTTGGGATTTTATTCCCAAAACAGAAATCGGCGCGGATGTGAGCGGGGGCGATATTATCGGAACAGTACAGGAGACAAGTGCTATCGAACATCGTGTTATGGTTCCGCACGGAGTGAGCGGCACGGTGGAAAGCATTGAAAGCGGCTCATTCAAGGTTACCGATGTAATCGCGAAAATCAAAGGCTCGGACGGAAAAATAACCGATCTTACAATGATGCAGAAATGGGGTGTTCGCAAAGGACGTCCGTATAAGCGCAAAAACTTGCCGGAAACTCCCTTGCAGAGCGGTCAGCGCGTAATTGACACTTTGTTTCCGCTCGCCAAAGGCGGTACCGCGGCAGTTCCGGGTCCGTTCGGATCGGGCAAAACGGTAGTTCAGCACGCGCTGGCGAAATGGAGCGATGTTGATGTCGTGGTCTATATCGGCTGCGGAGAGCGCGGCAACGAAATGACGGATGTCTTAATGGAGTTTCCCGAGCTTACCGACCCCAAAACCGGCGAACCCCTTATGAAGCGCACCTGCCTTATCGCTAACACCTCCGATATGCCGGTCGCGGCGCGTGAGGCAAGCATTTATACCGGTATCACTATAGCGGAGTATTATCGCGATATGGGCTACGATGTAGCTATTATCGCGGACAGCACTTCGCGTTGGGCGGAGGCCCTGCGCGAAATGTCCGGACGCTTAGAGGAAATGCCGGGAGAAGAGGGCTATCCGGCATATCTGTCAAGCAGGTTGGCGCAGTTCTATGAACGCGCCGGCGCAATTGAGTGTGTATGCTCGGACGCGTCTCCGCGCTCGGGAAGTCTGACCGCCATAGGGGCAGTTTCTCCGCCGGGCGGCGACACATCGGAACCGGTTTCGCAAGCCACTTTGCGTATTGTTAAAGTGTTCTGGGGATTAGACGCGCCGCTTGCCAGAGCGCGTCATTTCCCCGCAATTAACTGGCTGAACAGCTACTCACTCTACCTTGATAATTTGCGGAGTTGGTACGATGAAAACCTCGGCAAACAGTTCTTGGATAACCGCGCCAAAGCGGTTTCCCTGCTGCAAGAGGAGAGCGGCTTGCAAGAGATCGTGAAGCTCGTCGGGCAGGATTCTCTTTCGCCTGAGGACAGATTGACGCTTGAAACGGCAAAAATGATTCGCGAAGACTACTTGCAGCAGAACGCGTTCGTGGATGTAGACAGCTTTTCGAGCTATGATCGTCAGGCGAATATGCTTGCGATGATATTGCAGTTTGATCGGCTGGCTCGGACTGCGCTCAGCGCGGGCGCGGATATGAAAAACATTCTCGCGGTGAACAGCAAATCGAGAATTGCACGCGCAAAAACCATAGAAGAGGACAGCTATAAAGACGAGTACGCCGATATAACGGCAAGCATAACGGCGGAACTTAAAGCGCTTGCCGCGGGAGGTGACGCGTAATGATAAGGGAATATCAGACTATACGTGAGGTTTCCGGACCTCTGATGATTGTTAAGGGAGTGGACAACGTAACATATGACGAACTTGCTGAGATTGAGCTTTCCAACGGCGAACATCGTCGCTGCAAAGTGCTTGAGGTAAGCGGCAGCGACGCGATTGTTCAGCTGTTTGAGTCAAGCGCCGGAATCAATCTCGCGGAGAGTAAAGTGCGGTTCCTCGGGCATGGTATGAGACTCGGCGTAAGCGAGGATATGCTCGGACGCGTCTTTGACGGAATGGGACGCCCAATAGACGGCGGACCCGAGATTCTTGCCGAAAAATATATGGACGTGAACGGACTACCGATGAACCCGGCGGCTCGCAACTATCCATCGGAGTTTATTCAGACGGGCATATCCGCAATTGACGGGCTGAACACGCTTGTACGCGGTCAGAAGCTGCCGATATTCAGCGGATCCGGACTGCCGCATGCTCAACTTGCGGCGCAGATAGCGCGTCAGGCGAAAGTGCGCGGAACGGACAGCAACTTCGCGGTTTGCTTCGCGGCGGTGGGAATTACGTTTGAGGAATCGGAGTATTTCGTAAGGGAATTCAAGCGCACGGGAGCCATTGACCGTACGGTTCTGTTCACAAACCTCGCTAACGACCCTGCCGTAGAGCGCATCGCGACTCCGCGTATGTGCCTCACGGCGGCTGAATACTTGGCGTTTGAGAAAAATATGCATGTGCTTGTCATAATTACGGACGTTACGAATTACGCGGAAGCACTGCGCGAGGTGTCGGCGGCGCGTAAGGAAGTTCCCGGACGGCGCGGGTATCCGGGCTATCTGTACACCGATCTTGCCACTATGTATGAACGCGCCGGGCGGCGCAGAGGATCTGAAGGCTCAATTACGATGATTCCCATCTTGACTATGCCGGAAGACGACCTTACACATCCGATTCCGGACTTGACCGGATACATTACAGAAGGGCAGATTATTCTTTCGCGCGAGCTTCACTTGAAAAGTGTAATGCCGCCGGTGGATGTGTCAAATTCGCTGTCGCGCCTGAAAGATAAGGGCATCGGCGTGGGCAAGACCCGTGAAGACCACAGCGGCACAATGAATCAGTTGTTCGCCGCGTACAGCGCGGGTAAGGATGCCAGAGAACTTGCCACGATACTTGGCGAAAGCGCACTATCGGACGTCGATAAACTTTACGCCAGGTTTGCGGAGCAATTTGAAAACGTCTATGTCGGTCAGGGCTTTGAGAGTGACCGCAGTATTGAGGAAACTCTTGATATAGGCTGGAAATTACTTTCGATACTGCCGGTTACGGAACTTAAGCGTATCAAAGCGGAGCATATTGATAAGTATCTTCCGAAATCTGACTGACTATGAATATCGACCAACTGATTAAATACGCGTTAGAAGAGGACGTCGGAACAGGCGACATTACAACACTTGCGTGTGCCGCGGAAGACGCGTACAGTACGGCGCGGCTGATTGCCAAGGAACGCGGGGTCTTGTGCGGTCTGGACGTGTTCCGCCGCGTGTTCGAGATTCTCGGCGGAGGGGTTATCATTGACGCGCACAAACGCGACGGCGACACTATTGCGGTCGGCGAAGTTATCGCGAACATCAGCGGTCTGAGCCGCTCCATCCTTACCGGAGAGCGCGTCGCGCTGAACTTGTTGCAGCATCTAAGCGGAGTAGCCACTCGAACGCGAAGCTTCGCGGACCTAATCGCCGCGTATCCGGCAAAAGTAGTGGATACACGCAAGACTCTTCCCGGACTTCGCGCGCTTGATAAGTACGCGGTAAGGGTCGGCGGCGGGGCGAATCATCGCTTCAATCTCTCCGATGGGGTTTTGATTAAGGATAATCATATCCGAGCGGTCGGAGGAATTTCAAACGCTGTCAAGTTGGCGCGGGAGCTTGCGCCTTTTACACTCAAAATTGAGGTAGAGTGCGAAAGCTGCGCTATGGCGGACGAGGCTATTTCGGTCGGGGCGGACGTAATTATGCTTGACAATATGGATACGGCGGCAATGACCGAAACTGTGCTGAAAATCCGTGAACTCGCGCCGAAAACAGTTATTGAGGCTTCCGGAAATATGGACGCGAAGGACATTGCGGAGGTTGCGGCATGCGGTGTAGACGTGATTTCAATCGGCGCGCTTACGCATAGCGTAAAGGCTTTGGACATAAGCTTAAAGTTTGACTAAGGGGTGATTGCAGTGGCATCAACGGCAATAAAATCAACACGAATGGAGCTTAACCGCCTTAGGGCAAGGCTCAAAACGGCTGTACGCGGACATAAGCTGCTCAAAGATAAGCGCGATGAGCTTATGCGTCAGTTTATGCTTATCATAAAACAAAACAAGGAACTGCGAGAGCTTGTCGAACGCAAACTTGCTAAAGCCCAGGGCGCGTTGAGCATCGCGGCGGCGCTTATGTCTCCGGAGGCATTGGAACAAACCCTGCTCTATCCGAATCGCCGCGTAGAAGTCGGTATCAGCTACCGCAATCTAATGGGCGTAAATGTGCCTGATTACGACTTCCGCACACAGGGGGACAGTTCCGCGCTTCCGTATGGCTACGCTATGACCTCGGGTGAACTTGACGACGCGATTTCGACACTTACCAAAACATTCACCGATATGTTGGAGCTTGCGCAAGTTGAAAAGACCGTGCAGCTGTTAGCGATTGAAATCGAAAAAACTCGACGCAGAGTTAACGCGTTAGAGTACGTTATGATTCCGGAACTGCAGACAAATATCAAATATATCCGTATGAAACTTGATGAAAATGAACGCGGCAATATCACACGTCTGATGAAAGTTAAAGACGCCATTCTTCAGGAAGCGCACAATTATGAGGATTAGTATTGTGAATACAAAATATGAAAAGTTAAAGACGGAGCTTGAAAGTTACGGCTCGGCGGCGATTGCGTTCAGCGGCGGAGTGGACAGCACTTTTTTGCTTTGCGCGGCGAAGGACGTTCTCGGCGATAAGTGTATTGCGGTTACAGCCAAGAGTTGCAGTTTCCCGGAACGCGAATTGAAAGAGGCTGCCGATTACGCCGCTCAGATCGGCGTGAAACATATAATCGTGGACTCTGAAGAGTTGGACATAGACGGTTTTGCGTCCAATCCTGAGAATCGCTGTTATTTATGTAAAAATGAGCTTTTCACAAAAATTAAAGCGGTTGCCGCAAAACACGGTATCGCGGAGATCGCTGAGGGTTCTAACCTCGACGACAACGGCGATTATCGGCCCGGACTTCAAGCCGTAGCTGAGCACGGAGTCAAATCGCCGCTTAGAGCGGTCGGACTTGGCAAAGCGGAGATTCGCGAAATCAGTCGGGAACTCGGACTGCCCACTTGGGATAAGCAGTCATTCGCGTGTCTCAGCAGCCGTTTCCCGTATGGTACGAGTATAACGGCGGAGCGATTACGGCAAATCGACAAAGCCGAGCAGTATTTGCTTGACCTCGGATTAAAGCAGGTCAGAGTGCGCCATCACGGGACACTTGCGAGAATTGAGACTGATGAACCGGGTTTTGCGACGCTTGCCGAACTGCCGGTGCGCAGGAAACTTTACGCGGAGTTTAAGCGAATAGGCTTCGTGTATACCGCTATTGACTTGTTAGGATACCGGACGGGTTCAATGAATGAGGGTATGAAGTGAAAATCTTATATTTAGACTGTCAAATGGGAGCGGCGGGAGATATGATTACTGCCGCGCTGCTTGACGCTCTGAAATCGTCAAATGAAGCGGTAAATCTGCTTCACGAAATTGCCGCCGCGCTCCCGCACACGGAATTGACGATCACAAACGAGCGCCGCGGAAGCATTAGCGGAGTTCACATTTCCGTTCGTATCAAAGGAGAAGAGGAACACGCGCCGGATGGAACTCACAGCGGACACGGGCACATTCACGCGGACGGCGAACATTCGCACGGGTATGGCTTTAGCGAAATTGAAGACCTTATCAAGGGCTTACCTGTATCGGATCACGTTCGTGAAAAGGCCATTGAGGTATACCGCCTTATCGCTCAGGCCGAAAGCAAGGTTCACGGCGAAGCGGTTGAGACCATTCACTTTCACGAACTTGGCGCCCTCGACGCGGTGTTTGACGTTGCCGCCGCCTGCGCGATGTTTGAGATTATCGGCGCGGATCAAATTTACTGCGGCGCTGTGAATATAGGCGGCGGAACTGTACGCACGGCGCACGGCGTCTTGAGCGTTCCGGCTCCGGCAAGTGAACTTCTGCTGGGCGGAATCTCGACACACGGCGATGCCGGCATTAAGACGGAACTATGTACACCCACGGGAGCGGCACTGCTGAAATCTTTTGCGAAGTACGTTCCGGCGCGTCCGGATATGATAACGGACAGTATAGGGTTCGGACTCGGCACAAAGGATTTTCCTAACCGCTCAAACGCGGTCAGAGCGGTGATAGGTACAGCCGAGACGCCGTCCTTACTCGCGAATGAAGAGATAACAGAATTATCGTGCAATATTGACGATATGACCGGCGAGCAACTGGGACGCGCCGCGGAAAGACTGCGGGCTGAGGGCGCTCCGGATGTTGCGCTTATACCGGCAACCGGAAAGAAAAATCGCCCTATGATTATTCTTAAAGTGCTGTGCAAAGTATTTGATGAGGGTAAGTTCGCACGGCTAATGCTTAAAGAAACCTCGACATTCGGCGTTCGCGCCGTAACTTTCAGGCGATACGCCTTAGAGCGAGATTTCGTGATCGGCGAGGACGGTACGATTACAAAACGCGGTTGGGGCTATGGTATTGAAAAATCCAAGCAGGAGTTTGATACTATCCGATAACCTAAGCTGTAACCGGACTGTCTACACTGATTCTAAAACACGCGCCCCCAACAAAAACGACTGTCAAGCATCTTGCTCGTCAGTCGTTTTTGCGCGTCGCGGTTGTACGCTTTAGGATTCGGCGGCATCCGGGTGACCGGAGAAATCGCGCCCCACGAACCGCGCTTGTTTGCGTTGAGCTGCCTTTTGGCTTTTTTAGACAGCTTCTCATACGGGATAAAGTTAGTCATTTCCGTGTCCTCCTGCTTCAGCAAGGTATAGTGTAACACAATTATACCTCATATGTCAAGTGTTAATTCACATGAATATTTTCGTATGTAGGAAGGAAGTTACTACTCAGCTACCCCCATAAAACAGATAAAAAACACCCGTTTTTGAGCAGAACACCGCGTAAATACACAGAATTGCGCGATATTATTCACACATTTTGCAACACGCCCCGCTTGAATTGCAGGAGAATATTGAGATTGACGAGTTTTTGTCGCGGGCGACGGATGCGCGAAATATCGGGGACGCGGCACCCCTAAAAACGAGGTAATGCTCCCTGCCCGGCCGGCAGGCGGGGCGGTCGAGGTTGAAAAATCTGTTGGCACTTCAATCGACGAGGTTTGCCGCTGTTTGACCGCTTATTGGCTACAGCTTGCTCCTCTAAACTATCCTATTATGCTGTAACGGGATAGGGAATTTTTTTCTAACAACTATTTTCCAACAACTGTATGTGTTAAAATGATATGACCCAATAAGAGAGAAGCTCGGATCCGGATATGGTATAATGGAATCACAACAAGACCATTAACCGAAAAGGGAGAACTTCTCATGAACATTTTAACACAGGAAGCGCGTCGGCGTCAATCGGTAGTAAAACTGGCGAATAGGAAAGGGAAAAGCTGCGCAAGCCGAATGTACGG
>JAITKN010000099.1 GCA_031278415.1 Oscillospiraceae bacterium | reverse complement strand
AAAAATAAAACAAGCCAGGACGGGCTTTGCGAGGCTGCTTGCACTCGCCATGATAAAAAAGCCGCTTATCACTGGTTCCCTCGTGCTGTCGGCGGTGGCGGCGGTTCTCGGCTTCGTGCCGCACATAGCCATCTACTTCATCATACGGGAGATCATCAAGACGCTGCCGGACATTGCCGGCGCGGACGCGGGTTACATTGTCCGCTGGGGCTTGATAGCCTTCGGGGGAGCGGTCGGCAACATACTCGTGTACTTCGCCGCGCTGATGCTCTCGCACCTCGCGGCGTTCGGCACACTGTACCGGCTGAAAGTCGATTTCGCCTCGCATCTGGCGCGCCTGCCCCTGGGCTTCCACGTGATCATCGGCAGCGGGAAACTGCGCAAGATCACGGACGACAACATCGAGAAGATTGAGGGCTTTATCGCGCACCAGCTTCCCGACCTTGCGGCGGCGGTCGCCGCGCCGATCCTGCTGTTCGTCCTGCTCTTTGCCGTTGACTGGCGCTTCGGGCTTGCTTCGACCGCGGGCGTTGTTGCAGGGCTTTACATATACTCACGGCTGATTGGCAGTCAGGGCGCGCAGGCGAATATGACGCGCTACCAAAGGGCGCTGGAGGACATGAACAACGCCACCGTGGAGTACATCAGGGGCATATCCGTCGTCAAGGCGTTCCGCCAGACGGTGTACTCCTTCCGGCGGCTGTACGACTCCATCAAACAGTACACGAATTGGGTTGTCAAATACACGCTGTCAATGCAGAACGGCTACGCCGCCGCCGTAACCGTTGTGCAGCACGTGTTCCTGTTTATCATGCCCGCCGCCATACTCATCGGCGCGGGCGCCGCGCAGGGAGACAGGGCGGCTTTTTCGGCGTTTGCCGGGACCGTTCTTTTCTATCTGATTCTAAGCCAGTCCGTGGGCGGCGTTATACTGAAAGTCATATACGCCAGCGGCGCGATGATGCAGATCACGGGCAACGTGGAGGCTATGGACTCGGTGCTTGCCGAGCCGGAACTTCCCTCTGCCCGCGAGCCTAAAAAAGCGCGGGGGTATGACGTAACGTTTACCGATGTATTCTTTTCATACGACAAGGAAAAGGAACTTGAGGCGCTTTCCGGTGTGTCGTTTACGGCGAAGCAGGGGGAGATTACCGCAATGGTCGGTCCCTCAGGCGGCGGCAAATCCACCATCGCGCACCTGGTCCCGCGCTTTTTCGACGTGAGCGGCGGAAGCGTTACGATAGGCGGAGAAGACGTGCGCGAGATTGAGCCGCACGCGCTCATGGACTGCGTGAGCTTTGTCTTTCAAGACGTGTACCTCTTCAAGCAGAGCGTCATGGACAATATCCGCATGGGCAATCCGGCGGCAACGGACGAACAGGTTATCGATGCGGCGAAATCCGCCCAATGCCATGAGTTCGTCGAAAGACTGCCCGCGGGCTACAACACGGTTATCGGGACCAAGGGCGTCCATCTTTCCGGCGGCGAGAAACAGCGCATCGCCATCGCCCGCGCCATTGTCAAGGACGCTCCGATTGTTGTGCTTGACGAGGCGACCGCGTTTTCCGACCCGGAAAACGAACATTTGATCCAAAAGGCTTTCGAGCGTCTGATGAAAAACAAAACCGTCATTATGATAGCGCACCGCCTGTCCACCGTGCGCGGGGCAAATCAGATTATCGTGATTGAAGGCGGACGGGTCGCGCAGCGCGGCTCTCACGACGAACTTTTGAAACAGGGAGGGAGATACGGCGATATGTGGCGTGTCTACACGGAAACCGCGAGCTGGCGTATGTCCAAAACAGGAAAGGAGGCGCGTTATGCGTAAACTGCAAAAGATGTTGATGCTCACCGACGGCGGCTATGCCGATTTGAAAAAAGCGGCGTTTGCCTGCACGCTCTCGAATGTCTCGATGATACTGCCCTTCTGGGTACTCACGAGGTTTATTATGGAAATGGTGAAGCCGTTTTCAGGCGGCGAAATTTCCTGGACAACCATGTGGCTGCTTTTTGGCGCGGGCGCTGCCGGAGCGTTCCTCGTGTATCTCTGCCAGAGACACGAGTACGAGAAGACCTATGTCGTCTCCTACACCCAGAGCGAGCGGACCCGCGTTACCGTGGCGGAACATATCCGCCGTCTGCCGATGAGCGTTTTCAATTCCAAAGACCTGTCGGAACTCACCACGAATGTCATGGGAGACGTGGCAAACAGCGAACACGTGATGAGCCACATCATTCCGGAACTGATAGGGAACATCATCTCCATCTCGGCTATCTGCGTCCTGCTCGCGCTCTACGACTGGCGCATGGCGCTGGCGATTTTCATCACCGTCCCGCTGGCATTCGGGATCATCTTACTCAGCCGGAAAATTTACGACGGCGTCTCAAAAAAGCATGCGGCGGCGAAGCTGGCGGCATCCGGGCGCGTGCAGGAGTATATCGAGGGCATCAAAGTCATCAGGGCATGCAACATGGACGGAGAGCGCTTTGCCGCGCTGGAATCGGCGTTACGCGAGATGATGCGCCTGGCGATGGCGATGGAAGTGGGCGTGGGCGTGTTCGTAACAGGCGCGACCGCCGTTCTCCAGGGCGGCATAGGACTCGCGGCGCTCGTCGGCGCAACGCTGCTCACGGGCGGGCAGCTCGGTTTTGTCCCGCTTATGGTGTTTTTGATGATCGTGGTGAAAATATACGCGCCGGTCATTGTCATACTCACGCTCCTGCCCGAACTGTTCTATTTTCAAATCGGCATTAGGCGTATGCGCGACCTCCTGGCGATCAAGCCCATGACCGGCGACGAGGAAAAGGAACTCCCGAACTTCACCATTGTCTGCGAAGATGTCAGTTTTTCGTACAACAAAGACGCGAATAAAGACGATGAGCGGACCATAAGCGGCTTGTCCGTAACGATACCCGCCGGCAGTCTCACGGCGCTTGTGGGACCCTCCGGCAGCGGCAAGAGTACGGTGTCGCGCCTAGTCGCCCGCTTCTGGGACGTGGACAGCGGCCGTATTACCATCGGCGGCGTGGATGTCAAAACGCTTGACCCCGAGCGCCTTATGAGCTATATGTCTTTTGTCTTTCAGGATGTCGTGCTGTTCAACGACACGATTCTGGGAAACATCCGTATCGGCAACAGGGACGCTGCTGATGAACAGGTTCTCGCCGCCGCGAAAGCCGCCCGCTGCGACGGCTTTGTGGGTAAGCTCCCCGACGGCTACAACACGATGCTTGGGGAAAACGGCGCTACCCTATCAGGCGGCGAGCGCCAGCGCATTTCCATCGCCCGCGCCCTGCTCAAAAACGCGCCCATAGTCCTGCTCGACGAGGCCACGGCAAGCCTTGACCCGGAGAACGAGGCTTCGATTCAGCAGGCGATCTCCACGCTCATCGAAGGCAAGACTGTGCTGGTGATTGCTCACCATCTGCGCACGGTCATGGACGCGGACAAGATCATCGTGCTGGACGGCGGCAGATTGGCGGAGGAAGGCACAGGCGCGGAGCTGCTCGCGAGAGGCGGGCTGTTCGCGCGGCTGTATCAAATACAGCAGGAGAGCCACGGCTGGAGCGTGGGGGAGGAGAAATCTGCACATTAATTATGAAGTCATTACGGGAAGTATCCCAATGACGTATATAGACGCTCGTTTTGATTAAATTACCGGCAAGCGCGCAAACGTCAAGTAACCGCGATTTCTTTAGCGTCGCCCCAAAGCCGCTCCAAGTCGTAGAATTTACGCACCTCATCCGTGAACAGGTGAACGGCAATCGCGCCGAAGTCAACAAGCGTCCACCCACCGGCGTTGCGGTAGCCTTCAACACGCGGAGGCGGTTCGCCGACGGATTCCAACGCCTCGCTGAGTTCTTCGGTTAGTGTGCGTAGTTGGCGGAGTGAAGTGCCGCTGGCTATTACGAAGTAATCCGCAATTGTGGTAATTTGCTCAATTTGCAGGACTTTAATATCTTTCGCTTTCTTATCCGTAAGCGTTTTAACCGCAATTTCCATCATTTGTTTTGGTGTCATATATTGTTTCGTCATTAACAAACCTCCGCCAATGCCGCGTCCAGCTTGCCGATGTCAGCACCGGCGCCCATAGCAAGTTCCGGACGTCCGCCGCCTTTTCCGCCGGTTGCGGCTGTTACTTTTTTGATTAAATCTCCGGCTTTAATTCCGCTTGCAACGGCTTCACTATTAGCCGCCGCGACGAAGTTGATCTTATTGCCGGCAATGCTCGCCAAAACGACGGCGAATGCCGCATCCGTCTTGCCGAGTAAATGTTCGGACGCGATTTTGAGTTGGTCATTATTAAGGTTGTCCAGCTTAATCGCCGTAATCGCGCCCGGTACCACCGGTACGTCTTTGACTAACGCGCCAATCCAACTACGCGTTAACTTGTCGATTTCTTTGCCGCGCTCTTTTATTTCCTGCCGTAACCGCTCCGCCTCTTCGCCGACTTTAACGCTATCGGCGCGATAGCTGTCGATTGCGCCGCTGCCGGTAACCGCTTCTATACGCCGCACCCCCGCCGCGACACTAAATTCCGATGTCAGGCGAATCTGCCCGATTTTAGCGGTATTACGCAGATGCGTACCGCCGCAAAATTCTACGCTGATGCCGCCCATTTTTACGACGCGCACCACATCGCCGTACTTCTCTCCGAAAAGGGCAATCGCGCCGGATTTTTTTGCGTCGTCAATGGGCATCTCCTGAACTGTAATGCGCATATCGGCTAAAATCCACTCATTGACGGCATCCTCAATTTGACGAAGCTCCTCCGCGCTTACCGCTTGGAAATGGGTAAAGTCGAATCGAACTTGGTTAGCGCCGACCCAACTGCCGGCTTGCTCGACGTGGTTCCCGAGCACCTTACGCAAAGCCGCTTGAAGCAAATGCGCGGAACTGTGCGCCCTCATAATGTCGAGGCGGCGCGGAATGTCAATGACCGCCGCAACCATATCCCCCGGCGCGACGGATCCGACCTCAAATTCGCCTAAGTGCAGATATTTGCCGTCTTTCGTCTCGCGGACATTCACGACGCGATAGCCCGCAATCGTTCCCGTATCGGCAATTTGCCCGCCCTTTTCAGCGTAGAACGGAGTTTTGTCAAGAACGCACCAACCGTCACCGATTGCGCGTACTATGGCATCGGTTTCTTCAAAGCTGTCATAGCCGGTAAAAACGGTTTTTTCCTCCTTCGGAAGTCCAATGTCAAGCTGCTCCCAACCATGGTCACCGAGCGCGGCTGTCGCGGCTCTGGCGCGTTCCCGCTGCTCCGTCATATATACGTTGAAGCCGTCCGTATCCGCTGTCATACCGCGCTCTTCCAGTATCTCGCGAGTAAGGTCAATGGGAAAGCCGAAAGTGTCGTACAATTTGAAGCAATCCGCGCCGGAAAGGGTTTTGACGTCTGCTTGCTCCGCAACGGAAATAAGTTCCATAAGAATTTTCAGTCCGGCATCAATGGTCGCGGAAAACCGTTCCTCTTCCGCCTTAATTACACGCGCAATTTGAGCGCGTCGTTCGGCAAGTTCCGGATAAGCGCCGGAACTTGCGGCTATTACCGTCTCACTAACCTCATACAAAAACGGCTTACTGACACCGAGAAGTTTCCCGTGACGCGCGGCGCGGCGCAGCAATCGCCGAAGAACGTAGCCGCGCCCTTCATTAGACGGTAATACGCCATCGCAAATCATCATTACCGTACTGCGAATATGGTCTGTAATTACGCGAAGCGAAACATCAACGCTTTCGCTCTGACCGTACTCAGCACCCGTTACGCGGCTGACGTGTCTTGTGATGTTCATAATCGTATCCACATCGAACAGACTTTCCGCGTCTTGCATAATGCACGCAATACGCTCCAACCCCATTCCGGTGTCGATGTTCTTATGGCTGAGCGGTGTGTAGTTGTTACTGCCGTCGTTATTGAACTGTGTGAACACAAGATTCCAGAACTCCACATATCTGTCACAGTCACAGCCCGGAGCGCAATGATCATCGCCGCAGCCGTATTTCTCGCCGCGGTCGAAGTAAATCTCGCTGCACGGTCCGCAAGGACCCGCGCCGATTTCCCAGAAGTTGTCCGCTTTGCCGAGCCGCGAAACGTGATCCGGTTCAATGCCGACCTCGTTAACCCAGACATTGTAAGCCTCATCATCCGGAATCCCGCCGCCCTCGCCGTTGTAGACGGTAACATAAAGCTTCTCGGTCGGCAGACGCATAACCTCCGTGCAGAATTCCCACGCCCACGCGCACGCCTCACTTTTGAAATAGTCGCCGAAACTGAAATTCCCGAGCATCTCGAAAAATGTCCCATGCCGCGACGTCTTTCCGACGCGCTCAATATCAGGTGTTCGTATACACTTTTGACAGGTGGTGACACGACGATTTCCCCGCGGAGGCGGAAGCTCTCCGCTGAAATACGGCTTAAGCGGCGCCATACCGCTGTTAATCAGCAGCAATGATGTATCGCCCTGCGGCACAAGCGGAAACGACGGCAATCTCAAACTGCCTTTGCTTTGAAAGAAAGACAAAAATTTTTCCCTTATTTCATTTAACCCGAGAGGCTGCATCTATATTACTCCTTATAAAATCAGTTGTTGATGAATTCACTGCTGTTGACAAAAGCGCGATGTTCTTCTTCGCTTTGGAAGAAGTGGTGAATTTCATCCTTGCCGAGCGCGTAGAAGTAGTAATTCGTATTTGCCGGTTCAAGTGCCGCCTTAATGGACGGAACGCCCGGGTTTGCTATCGGACCGGGAGGCAGTCCGGCGTATTTATACGTGTTGTACGGACTGTCCAGCTGTAAATCCTCAGCAGTAATAACAGCCTTATGTTCCGACAGCGCGTATTGCAGAGCGGCGTCGATTTGCAGCAGCGGGTTGCTCCAATTGTTAAGACGGTTGAATATGACGCTCGCAATTTCGGGGCGTTCATCATCGTTAGCCGCCTCGCGCTCAATCAGCGAGGCTACCGTAAGCACATCCTTGATTGATTTCCCCTGAGCCGCAACGGAATCGCGCATCTCCTGCGTAAACTTGTTATCGAAGTTGTTGAGGAATTTTTTAATCGCTTCCTCGGCGGCAGACCCTTGATAGAACGAATACGTGTCGGGGAACAGAAAACCCTCCAAGCGGTTGGACTCGCCGTAAGGAAGTCCCTCTAAAAACGAGTAGTTGAACTGGAAATTAGCCGCCGCCTCATTAAGTTCCTTAACGCTGCAGACTTTGTTTTGCTCCAGCAACTCAAAAATCTGTTTAGAGGTGTAACCTTCCGGAATTGTGACCTTATCTACAATCGGTCTCGCGCCGGAAGTGTGTTTCATTGAAGCCACAATCGCTCGATAGTCGAGTGTAGAGTCAAGTTGATAAACGCCGGGTTCGATCTTGCCTTCCGCCCCGGCAATTCCGGCGAAGATTCTGAACAGCCATTCATATTCAATGATTCCCTTCTCCTTTAGCTGCGCTATAACGGCGCTAAGGTCAAAAGGCGCGCTCGGACGCTTCTTGTCGTTATCATCAAAAAGGCGCAGAAGATCATTAATCGACGCGGATTGCGGGTAAACTATCCCAAACTCATCTAACTGAGCCGTCAGCGCGTCGTGGTTATAGTCCAAAGCCTCAACGTCAATTGCGGCTTCCGCAAAGGGTTTGTCCAGCGCCAAAACATCATTTGCCGCTTTCCATATAATCCACGCCAGAGCAAGGCTTACTCCGACAACAGCGGCGAAATAGATTATGCCGCCCAGCAATCCGGTAGGTCTTCTGCGGCGGCGCGCGGCATATTCCGGTTGCGGTTTAGGGGGCGTCGAACTCGCCGGACGCGGCGGGACGCGCCTTAATCCTCCGTCCGGAACCTCAATCTTGGGAACGGTTCTGGTCGCTTCAATAGGTTCTTGTGAAAATTTATTATCGTCCATTCGCAGCACTCCGGAAATCAAAAATTTGGGTCTCGGTTATCAGTAATTCCACACGGCGGTCGTGAGGTTCACGCGGCACAGCGTCGACCAGAAGAGAGTCACGCGCTAATCCCACGCTAATTGAATCAGGTGATTTTGCCAGCAGACGGTCGTAAAATCCGCCGCCTTTGCCTATTCTATACCCGCTCTTATCGAAAGTCAAGCCGGGTACAACGATAACGTCCTCCGGTTGCGGATACCTATCCATAGGCCAGTCCCAACAAATTGTAACATATACGCCCTGCTTACGGAAATAAGACAGCAACGGCAGCGTGGAAATCTCTTTGCCATACGGCACATAAGCATAAACCCGCGCCCCGGACCCTAAGCATATTTTCTTAATAAACTGTTCGGTAATCGCGATATCGGACGCTTTCATTTGCTCTGCGGTGAGTTTATTTATATTCGCCCTGACATCCTTGCGGAAAGCACTTTTCATCTCTGTCAAATCGGACATTTGCAGATAACCTCCTGAAAAACTTTTTCTTCTGTATTTGACGCGTCAATAATCCGCCAGCCGAAGTAATCGGCCGCCGCATCCGCGCTTTGTACGCATCGCTTCAAGTAATTTATGTCGCGTTCGTGAATATCTTTCTTTTGACCTCTAGCCGATATGCGTTCGGCGGAAAGCTCCGCGGAAATACGAAAGTACAGAGTCAAATCAGGTTCCGGTAATCCTATTTTTCGGAACTCGTAATCCTTCAACCATCGAAAGTAATCCGCGCGTTCCTCGGCGGCAAGTTTTGCGCCCTGATGTATGGCATTGGATGTTGTATAGCGGTCGGTGACAATAAGCCGTCCGGCGTTATAATCTTCGCTCCAGCCGCTTACGAAAGAAGCGTATCGGTCAACAGCGTAGAAACTTGAAGCGGCAAACGCGTTAACGGCGTCCGGGCTTCCGCCAAGTTCTCCGCCCAGGTACATCTTAATAAGAGCGGATGATTTTTCCTCGTACCTCGGGAATGAGAGCGGCAGATATTCCGTGCCGCGCCTTGTAAGCTCGGACTTGTACCGCGCGTACTGCGTAGATTTTCCGCAGCCGTCTACCCCCTCAAAAACTATAAGCATTATCAGTATTGCGCCTCCATCGTCAATGTGCTTTGCATTATACCATAAAGCGTGCCGATCGGTCAAGCGCTTTTTTCTTTGGAGACAGCCCGATTTGGTTTTGTAACTATTGATTGACACAAGTTACAAAACTAAATCGCGCTGTCTCCTCGGAGACGCCTTTCTTGCGCAGACCCGACCTTGTGACTATGCCGTCCCGACGCCTTCCCTCGCCCCTTACCCTTACGGAATCACCGCGGACAGCACGGGGCCGAACGGCCCGGACTGCCCCTTGCTGTTCTCGTAGCGCAGGCAGAAGTAGACTTTGCTGCCCGACTCGCCGTTGAAGTCGAACCGCTCCTTCGCCCGACGCGTGAACACCGAATACGGCAGCTCCATCGCGTCCGTGAGCGGCCCGTCGAGGCGGAATGGATGCCTCGCGCTCGGCTGACCCGTCAGCCCGTAGTAGATTCTCACGCCGTAGTCGCTGCGCGCGTCCGACGCGGTGCCGGCCACGTGCCGAATCCGCCGCAGCTCGACCAGATGGATGCCGGGGAAGGTCAGGTCGGCCTCGACCTGTATCTCCGGCGGCGGGACGGGGGTGCGGGTGCGGTCGAGCGGCGGGATGCTCATGTTGAGCAGGTCAGCGTCGGTGACACGGCTCGGAAATCCGCGGAACCAGACCTGAATGAACCTCGAGAGAACCTGCTTCGACCGCTTCCAGGCGGCGTTCCGACCCGCGGTTTCGGCGGGCGTGTGGATCTTCGTGGTCGGGAGGTACGCGGCGTGCCAATCGGAGTACGCCTGCCTCAGCTCCGCGAGCTCGGAGCTCGGGATGAAGTCCCACTCCGGCGCGTCCGAGGGCGTGGTCTTGCCCTGCACGTAGTCGCGAACGTTCACAAAGAATATATCATACGCCTGCCCGGGATCGGGAATCAAGTGTTTAGCGTGCATGATTCAACTCCTCCTGTTACAATAGATATTGAAGTGATTATATACCCTTAATTTATACTTGTCAAGCATTTTTCTGTGGTGCGAAGCGACTTCCCTGTGGTGCGAAGTGACTTCCCTGTGGCGCGATTCGCAAAATACGACAAACAAAGCAACGACTCCATCAAAACCTGCCTCGGTCTCAAATCCCCCAACGACTTACTTGACCTCTTCCTCGCCCTTCTGTACCCCATATTTGACACACGAACATGCTTTTGTCGCGGCTCCATCAAAACAGGCTTGACAAGTCGTTACATTTGCGGTATAGTGGAAGCGGGAAAGAAAAATGATTAACTGCGGAGGGATTCAGCCCGGGCGCTGTCGCTTGTGACTGATTAACGATATGGATTTTACGCCTGAACAGCTGAGCGCAATTGAATACTCCGGCGAAAAGCTGCTGATTTCAGCCGCGGCGGGCAGCGGTAAGACACGCGTACTGGTTGAGCGTATTACGCGTTTAACGGAGCGCGGCGCGAGCGTCGGAAGATTTCTGGTAATCACTTTCACTCGCGCTGCCGCCGCTGAACTTCAAGGGCGTATCGCGGATGCGTTTGCCGCGAGGATGTACAACGCGCCGCCGTCCGAGCGCAAGGTCTGGCTCACCAGGACAAGGGAGCTTTACTCCGCGCCAATCACTACGATAGACGCGTTCTGCGGTCAGCTTCTGCGTGAGTTCGCTCACGAGCTTAATCTGCGTCCCGATTTCCGTATAATTGACGACGCGGACACTAAGCTGTTGCAGCGTGGCGTTTTGGATGATCTGCTTGAAGATCGTTACGAGTCCGATTCGGCTGCTTTCGCCGATCTGGTTAACTCTTTCAGCGCGGGGCGTGATGACGAGCGGCTGTCAACGGCGGTGTTGGAAATTTACGATAAACTTCAGGCACTTCCGCATCCCGAACGCTGGCTGTCGGAGCGCGTTGACGCGAAACCTGACCCTTCGGTATATGTCTGTTTTCTGCTTGAGCGCGCCAAGGATATGACGGAGTACGAAATAGTCCAAATGCGTCGAGCGTTATCGCTGATCCGTCGGGATGGGAAGGCCGCGGCGGCGTATTACGAGGGCTTTTCCAATACACTCAGCGGTCTGCATATGCTGTCCGCCGCGATTGATTCAGGTTGGGACGCGGCGTATGAGGCTTACACTAAGGTGGAATTTAAGATCGGCAGATTGATCGGCGCGTCCGACGACGCGCAGTCCGCTAAGGCGATTCGCGACGAGTGCAAGAAGACCGTTACGGAGCGTTTGCCGCGAATTTTCATCGGCTGTCTTGACGAACTTACGGCGGATATGGAGTTGATTCACCCCGCGGAGACGGAATTCTACCGCCTTGTATTGGACTTCGGCAAGCGGTACGCCGCGGAAAAACTTCGGCGCAACGAGCTTGACTTTGCCGATTTGCCCCATTACGCGCTTAAATTACTGACTGATGAAAACGGCAATTTTACGGAGTTTGCAAGGTTGATAGGCGCGCGTTTCGATGAGGTTATGGCGGACGAGTTTCAGGACATAAACGGAACGCAGGATCTGATTTTCCGCGCCCTGACCGCAAACGGAACGCGCCTGATTGCCGTCGGCGACATAAGGCAGTCAATCTATCGGTTTCGCAGTGCTGACCCCGGTATTTTTCTGAAGTATTTGAAGAGCGACGACTTCGACAAAGTGGTGCTGCCGTGTAATTTCCGCAGCCGTCCGGAAATTTTGGACACGGTTAACGCAATATTCACGGCGATAATGTCCGAGAAACTCGGTGAAATAGACTACAACGGCGACGCGCTTCTGATCGCGGGGTCGAAGCCGCCGGAGCGTTTGGAACCCGAACGGACGCAATTCTTCGCGCTTGAGCTGAACGAGGGCTCGCGCGTGGAGCAGGAGGCCGCCTTCGTCGCGTCGGAGGTGCGCCGCCTGATCGCGAACGGCGCGTTGCCGGGTGACATCGCGATACTCTTCCGCGCGCCATCCGGCAGGGCAAAAGTTTATGCCGACGAACTGCTCAAACTCGGTATTCCGGTTAATTTCGGCAAGGGAGAAAATTTCTTCAACCGCCCTGATGTGTTGGCTTTGCGCTCCATATTGGAGGTCATTGACAACCCGACACGGGATATTCCGCTGATTGCCGCGCTCAGACTGTTCGGCTTCAGTTCGGACGAGCTTGCTATGATTCGGGGGCTTGACAACTCAGTAAGTTTCAGCGCGGCGTTTCTGAATAACAGTGAAAGCGACGCGAAACTCAAGGCGTTCGCGGACGTGATTTCAACGTTGCGTACACTCGGCGCGGATTTGCCGCTTGATGAGCTGCTGCTTAAGATTGATGAGCTAACCGGTTTTGTTGAGGTCTTCCGCGCGGTTTCGCCGGACGCGGAGATGGTGTTTGCGAGGATTTTGGAATGGGCAAAAGATTTTGAGGCGAACGGACATAAGGGTCTGTTTGCCTTCCTGAACCGGATTCGCCGGCTTGAGGATGCGGGTACGCCGCCGGTCGATACCTCGCCCGCTCAGGATGCGAAGGCGGTGACGATTTCAAGCGTTCACGCGGCTAAGGGCTTGGAATACAATACGGTTATTCTGGCTGATACGGCATCGCGTTTTAATCGCCGCGACGAGACGGCGCCGCTGCTGTGGCACGAGCAATTCGGCGCGGGTCCTAAGCTAATTGACGCTGAACGCGGGGTCACGTACCCAACACTTCCGCGTTTGGCAATTCGGGAGAAATTGCAATCGGAAACGCTTTCCGAGGAAACGCGAATACTGTATGTCGCGCTGACTCGGGCAATGGAACGGCTGTACATAGTCTACGCCTCCGCTAAACCCGCGGACGCGGAGGATTTGCCGATCGATCCGGAACGTTTGCTTCGCGCGGTATCTCCGGGCGAATGGCTGTCGATGGTATTCGGCGGACACGCCATTCCGCGATCTGTTCCCGAGGACGGGGAAACGGATACGGAAACCGCGTATCCGGAGGCGGAGAGTGAGCGCGGAGAAGTCGAAGCGGACGAGCAGTTACAGACCCTCTTGCGGGAGTATTCGCGCTATGTGCCGTCAAAGCTCACCGCTACGGAACTTAAAGGCAACTACTTGACCGAAGAGACGGGTGAATTTGCCGAGCCGCTGTCCGCGTCCGTGTCGGACAAAGTCTTCCGCGAACCGTCATTCGCGTCTCCTGAGCAGTCCGGACAATTGGCGGCAACGACCGCGGCGGCGCGTGGAAATATATTGCACAAGGCGTTGGAACTCGTAGATTTTGACGCGGTTCGTTCCGCGACGCGCAAGGGATTTAGGGAGCACTTGTCCGAGCGTTTCGCGGCAATCTCCGCAACGGAGGAGGAAACCGCCGTTGCGCTGAAGAACTCCGACCGGCTGTTTGAATTCTTCGCCTCACCGCTGGGCAGACGTATCCTCGGCGCGGAGAAGGTCAGGCGGGAATTCAAGTTCTCGCTGCTGGTCAGCGCGAGTGAGATTGTACCCGGACGCGGCGATGGGAAAATCCTTTTGCAGGGGGTGGCGGACGTGTGCTTTGAGGAAGATGGCGAAATCGTGCTTGCGGACTATAAGTCCGACCGGATTAGCGTCTCTGAAATAGCGGCGCGAACGGATTTTTACCGCGGTCAAATTAACGCATACGCGCTTGCGCTGTCCAAGGTGTTCGGCAAACCGGTCAAAGAAGCGTACATCTGCTACATAGCGATCGGACGCGCGGAACGCGTAAGTTTGGCGCCCGCCGCGCCCGCCGTCGGGGGAGGGGAACACGGATGAGGAAAAAGGGCAAAAAGCTGTTTTCGCCGGGACAGATACGCACGTCCGCGCAGGTTAAGTTTTTGACGCTGTACTGCGCAAATCGGCTTCCGTACCCGACTACTATAGAGAAGATTTACGAGGCGATAAGCGTCGACCGCGGATTCGGTTACTTTGACGTGGTACAGGCGGTTTCGGGTCTGATTGAAACGGGTCACGCGGAAGAAGTCAGCTACTTCGGTTCCGTACTTTATCGGACTACGAAACGCGGTCAAGCGCACGGCGCGATAGTCGAGCGCGACGTTCCGCGCTCCGTTCGTAACAAGGCCGACCCTAAAATCGCCGCGCTCGCCAAATCGCTGAAGCTGGAGCATATGGTGAAGACCTTTATCAGCGCTAAGGAGCCGCGCAGCGAGGTATAAACGATAATCCCCGGTCAAGGCGGGGAAACTCCGGCAAAACCTGCCTCGACCTCAAATCCCCCAACAACTTACTTTACCTTTTCCCGACCGTTTTGTAACCCATGTTTGACACACGAACAATTTTGCCGTGAAAAAATTAATTTTATGTATTGACAGACCGTGTTTAATGTGCTACAATGGCGTAGCGCGTTAATGGCGGGGTGTGGCGAAGTTTGGTATCGCGCATGGTTCGGGACCATGAGGCCGTGGGTTCAAGTCCCACCACTCCGACCATCATGTGCCGCGGCACGACGAGTGCTTTGGGCACGCAGGCAGATTGAACCCGCAAAGTCCCGGGGCTTCGCGGGTTTGGACTATCGGGCGGCGACCGCGCTCATCAAATACCGAAATCGTACATAAAGCCGCATCTTTATGTTGTGACAGGAGTGTTCCAAATGACTAAAATTCAGATGAAGACGCCATTGGCGGAAATCGACGGCGACGAGATGACCCGCGTAATATGGCGGTGGATTAAAGATGAACTTATCCTGCCGTATGTGGATCTTAAAACCGAATATTACGACCTGGAACTGACGAACCGCGACGCTACCTCTGACAAGATAACCCTTGACGCGGTGGAGGCGACCGGGAGACTCGGAGTAGCTGTCAAGTGCGCTACGATTACGCCGACTGCCGCGCAAGTGACCGAACACAAATTGAAACAGCAATGGAAAAGCCCAAACGCCGCTATTCGAGGAGCGCTCGACGGCACCGTTTTCCGCGCTCCGATTCCGCTGGAGTGTGTTACCCCTGCCGTGCCGCGCTGGAAAAAGCCGATTACCATAGCCCGCCACGCTTACGGCGACATATATAAAAACATCGAGCAACGCGCCGGAGGCGTAGTAATTCAAACGCTCCACAACACAGAAAAGTCTATTAAGGCGTTCGCGGAGAGCTGTTTCAAATACGCGGAGGACACATGCCAGCCGCTTTGGTTCAGTTGCAAGGACACCATCAGCCCAATTTACGACGGCGCGTTTCGAGAGATTTTCGCGGAAACTGCACATGATTATCCGAATGTTGACTACTTCTACACACTTATTGACGACGCGGTAAGCAGAGTAATTCGTAGTGAGGGCGGGTTTATATGGGCGCTGAAAAATTATGACGGCGATGTTATGAGCGATATGCTAAGCAGCGCATTCGGAAGTTTATCAATGATGACCAGCGTACTTGTCTCACCCGACGGCAAATACGAATACGAGGCGGCGCACGGCACGGTTACGCGTCACTATTATCGCTATCTGGACGGCGAGACACCCGGAACTAACCCCGTCGCGACTATTTTCGCGTGGATCGGCGCGTTGCGCAAACGAGCCGAGCTTGACGAGCTGCCCGAACTGCTTGACTTCACCGCCGGGCTTGAAGCGGCGACGCTTGACACGCTAAACGGCGGAATTATGACCGGCGACCTCGCCGCGCTCGCAAGCAGCAAGGTTCGCGCCGTTAACACTTTGGAGTTTCTTGCCGCTGTCAAGGCTCGAATTTAGCTTCGCGCTAACCCCGGATCACAAGATATACTACTGCCTGACACGCAAAGCGGAGGAGTTTTTCACTCCCCCGCCCTGCTGATTTACGCGCTCCGTCGCGTTCCGTCGCGTTCTGCCGCGTTCGCGCTACCCTTCCAGATATCGCCGAAGGATCGCCGCGACCTCGCTGCGCTTGACGTTGTCGCCCGGACGAAGTCCGTTCGCGTCGCCTTGCAGTATCCCGCGCCCGACCGCCCACGCGACCGCGTCTCGCGCCCAGTCGGAGATTTGCGCGGAGTCCGCGTAGCCGGAGAGGTTTCTGCTTTGCGGGGCGTCGGGGACGCCGGAGAGGTTTCTGCTTTGCGGGGCGTCGGGGACGCCGCCCCCTACATAGGCGTCGGGTTCCCCGGCGTATCGCCACAGGATTGTCACAAGCTGCTCACGCGTGATCGAAGCGATCGGGTTCGTGCCGTCCGTAATGCCTTCGGCGATGCCCCAGTCCCACGCCGCCTGATACCACGGATCGGAGATGACGTTCGCGGCGGGAGCGTTGCTCATCCGCGCCAGAATCATCACCCACTCGGCTCGAGTGAGATCGTCGCTCGGGCAGTAGGTGCGGGTGGTATTTTTGCCTTTCATCAGACCCGCGAAGGTTACAGTAAGGACGTCGGCGTAGAACCAATCAGATTCAAACACGTCAATGTATGGGTTCGTCAGTTCGCTGTCAACGCCTGTCTCGGGTGCTTCGGGCGACGCGCTCGGACTCGGGCTTGGCTCGGTCGAACCGCCACCGCCGCCGGAACTGCTGCCGCCACCGCCGCCACTCGGCGCGGACGGGCGCGGTTTTTCGTCGTCGGAGGTGTTATTGTCGCCGGTATTTGTGTTATCGGCGGGAGGATCATTACCGTCGTCGGGCGGGTTGTTTTCACCCTCATAGGTGAGCAGCAGTTTTCCGGTCACGAGTGAGGGAGTTTCCGCATTTTGCAATCCGGTGGGTGTGCTGAACTTCAACTCTTTTATTGAGGTGTCGGTAATCGTGAGCGTTCCCTCTGCTCCGCCTTCGCCGGGTGTATACATCGCGTCCACCGGCGGATCATCTGTAAGCTCGCCTATTCTGATCGATGTGGAATACGTTCCCTTGCCGTCATTGGTAAGCGTAACCGGCACTTTCTGATACCCAAGCATCAAATATCCATCTTCAAATTCAGTATTGCTATAGTCAGACAGATCAACATATGTCAAATGGTTAAAAGGCAACCAAAGGCGCTCAAGATTTTTGGGCAGGGTCACGCTTGTTATGTCGGTGAACCCACAACCTAATCCCTTGAGGTTCACAAGCGCACTGAAGTCCGGCGTTGGCGAGTCATAGATGTTGCTGTACAAGTTTAACTGTTCAAGACTGTCCGCGCAATCATCCAATCCGGTAATCGATACATTACAATCCGGCAGGGCATAGGTATAGTCCTTAAAACTAATAATCCATCCGTCGTCCCAACCAAAGAGATCCATCTCCGATAGGTTCTCTTGTTCCTCAGGGCTCAACTTGCCTGCTAAATCTTCCAAAGCATCATTCATAGCCTTCAAAAATTCATAGGATCCGCCAATATCCAAGTTTATCAGCGAGTCGCAACCGGTGATGTTAACAGCAAAATCGGACGCGTTCCATTCGCACCATAAGCGACTCAAATCTTCACATCCTGATACATCAAGAGACGCAACTTGTGTCTCGGTCACATACACTTTTGTCAACACCTTACTGTTAAGCGTAAGCGACTCAAGTTTAGGACACTCCTCTACAGTCAGCTCTGCAAGTTGCGTATTGCCACTTAAATCAAGAGACGTTACACCTAAATAATCCTCAAGCCACAACGTTTCAAGGTTGGTATTTTGTTTCAAGTTTAGGGATGTGAGGTTTACGCAATCGGCAATATACAGGTATTTAAGTCCGGTGTTTGTGCTGAGGTCCAGCGATGTTAACGCGGTATGTCTGGCCGGATCGTCCCCGAGGTCGTCAACGTATATTTCAAGGCGTTCAAGATTCTCAAGTCCCGTAGTGTTTACAGACGCCACGTTATGACAATCTTCTATATACAATTTAGTCAGTGTAGAGCATTTACTTACATCTACTGAGGTTAGGGCGACAGCCCAGTTGATATATAGAATATCCAGGTTAGTAAGGTGTTCAATGCCGGCAAGGGAAGTCATTAAGCTTGTGTCATAGCTGGAGGTTAGCGGAAAGTATGTTATGTTCTCCAAATCATTGGCGTAGATAGGTTGGTCGGTTTTCTTACTGATGAGCTTGTATATCATCGCCCGAAAATACTCGTCTGTGAACTTGTCTGAAAGGTCGATCTGTTCTGCCGCCTTTGCTGTCAGGTTGAGTGTAAAACTCGGCGCGAGGGTTATCAGGAGCGCGACCGCAATCGCGAGCGTAATAAATCGGTGTAAATTTACGTTATTTGACGAAAATGGGGGGGGGGGGGGTAAATTTATTGTTAAATTTTACCATTTGGGGTAATCTCCTTTGTGCGCAAAAATTTTTGTATTTTTAGTGTACCATACGGAAATATACGTGTCAAGCATTTTTTTGAAATTTTTGAAAAAACGCTTGACATTTTGAAAATTTTTTTGCATAGAGAAAATTCCCTGTTGACAAATCGCGCGGCTTGTGGTACAAGATAAAGGTATGCAAAATCAATTTTCGCGTTCCGCAATGATGTTCGGAACACAGGCGATAGACAAACTTCAGGGCAATCGCGTTGCGGTGTTCGGAGTAGGCGGGGTTGGTTCCTACGCGGCGGAGGCACTCGTCCGCGGAGGCGTGGGAAAGCTTGACCTTTACGACGACGACCGCGTATGCCTGACAAACCTCAACCGCCAACTGTTCGCTACCCGAAAAACCATCGGCACTTACAAAACTGATGCCGCAAAGTCCCGCCTGACGGAAATCAATCCTCAAGCCGAAATTAACGCTGTCAAACTGTTTTACGGTACTGATAACGCGGACTCCGTTGACCTGACCCGGTACGATTATGTGATTGACGCGGTCGATACTGTGACCGCCAAATTGGAGCTGATATGCCGCTGTACCGCGCTCGGAGTTCCCGTAATATCCTCTATGGGCGCGGGGAATAAGCTCGACCCGACTCGCTTCATCGTGTCCGATATTTATCGAACGGAGATTTGCCCGTTGGCCCGCGTAATGCGGCGCGAGTTGAAAAAGCGCGGAGTGTTCGCGCTGAAAGTAGTGTACAGTCCCGAAACTCCGGTTCCTCCGGCAGAGACTGAGGAACTTTTCTGCAAAAACAACTGCGTCTGTCCGCCCGATACCGCAAGAAAGTGCGCCGACCGCCGTTCCGTTCCGGCGTCAAACAGCTTTGTACCGCCGGTGGTCGGTCTGATAATAGCCGGGGAAGTAATAAATGATTTGATTAAGACCGCTTGCTAATTCGACAGCCTACGCAGTATGTCACTATCGGCAAGGTTTACTTTCGAGTTTCCATTCCTGTGCTTCGGCGTAATTGTAACGCTTAATCCATCGCGCGAAATCTTTGCCAAACCCAGTTCCTCAAATGCCTTTACGCAAATATAAGCCTTAGCCGAATTGCTTAACTCCGCCGCTTTTGCCAGCGTTTCCATTTGATCCGCTATCGCGAGCGGGTTTGCCAATCGCTTGCCGCAGATGGTTTTCCATACAGCAACCAAATCACGCCGATCGGGACGAAGTAAGCTTCGCTCCGCCTTGCTGAACTCCGCGCCGTTAAAAAATCTCTTGCATAAATGCTGTAAATCCGCGTTGTCGGATCCGCGCTTCGTTCGCGGTTTTGCCGGTGCCGAGCGGTGAACGTCGCGCATTATAAGCTGAACGGAGCGACTGCCGCGAAACTCGTTTACAATAGGCTCAAACGCGATGTCGATTATATCGTGTTCATTAAACTCGAACTCTTTCGTCGATACCCCGAAACAAACGCTTTCAAAAATCTGCCCGTTTTTGCGGATTTTCAGTTTCAGATGCCTGTCCCCGCCGATAGAGATTATCGTCAAAATCTCCGCTCCGGTAATAGCCAGTATAGGCGGAGGATTACCCGGTCCCCACGGCGCCAGGTCTTCCAACGACTCAACATTATCAAGAGACAGCATAGAATTATCGCTCACCTTAAAGTCAATCATAAGCTGCGCCTTACCGCTTCCCTTGCGCTTGGATTTGTAATACTCTTTAAGTCTGCGCGAAAATGAGACGATATTCTCCTGCGGAATCGTCAGACCCGCAGCGTGAAAATGTCCGCCGAAAGTGGTAAGTTCCTCTTTCATTGAGTCCAGCGCGTCAAAAATCGAAAAGTTACCGAATGATCGGCAGCTTCCGCGCCCTACTCCGTTTTCTATGCAAATCACTACTGCCGGAACTCCGAAAGTGTCCGCCAAGCGCGATGCGACAATTCCGCTTACGCCGTTGTGCCATATCTCGCTGTACGCGACAATAGGCTCACTAACTTTGGCGGTTACGTCGCCGCCCAGAAGAGAGTCCCGAATCTCCGTAAAGATTTTATTTTCAACGCTCCGCCGATCATTGTTAAGCGCGCAGAGCGTTTTGGATAACTCCGACGCGGATTTTTCGTCGCTGCACATAATCATATCATACGCAACGCGTACTTTGCCCATTCTGCCCGCCGCGTTCAGTTTCGGTACTAACATAAAACTTAAATCCGCGCCCGTAATTTTATTATGTACAATGCCGCAATCACTCATAAGGCAGCGCAATCCGCATCGTGTGCCCCTCCGAAGCGATTGAACGCCGCGCCTGATTATAGCGCGATTTTCGCCTATAACCGGCATTATGTCGGCAATTGTACCAATCGCGACAAGGTCTCCGTACTCCTCAATCAATTCTTCCGTCTTATCCGTACCCTCAAGTGCCCGCAGAACAGCAAAAGCGACGCCGACACCGGCAAGTCCCTTAAACGGGTACGCACAATCAGCTCGGCAAGGATCGACGACCGCCGACGCATCCGGAAGCGTGTCCGGACATTCGTGATGGTCGGTAATAACAACATCTAAGCCCAGCTCCTTCGCAATCTTCGTCTCTTTTGCTCCGGTAACGCCGCAATCTACCGAAATAAGAAGCGTAATCCCGCTCTCCGCTATCGTGATTATCGCTTCCTCGCTAAGTCCATAGCCCTCCGTAAGGCGATCGGGTATATACGCATCCGCCGGAACCCCCTTGCTGATAAGATAGCTCGTCATTACACAGGTAGAGGTAATGCCGTCAACATCGTAATCTCCGAACACCGCAACACGCTCTTTGTTTTGTATCGCCAACTTAATGCGTGCCGTTGCCTTGTCAATGTCCGCAAGCAAATTCGGGTCAGAAAACAACGCCGTATCATCGCGCAGAAACTCATGCGCCTGTCCGATGTCGGTGATATTCCTAACGCACAGCAGTGCCGACATCAACCGTGAATAGCTCTTTGACAGCGTTTCAACCACAGTTGAGTCTAATTTGCCTATATGCCAGTCTAAGTAAGGTTTCATTAAACCCTCCGCATTCAGTATCAAGCAAGTCTTGTAAATTATATCTGTTTCAAACCCGCTCGGGTTCGCCGCAACTTTTAATACATCGTCCGATAATCTTGCTCTCTGTTTTTTATCATTATAACATGTACCGCCTCAAATTACAAGACCTTTTTTTCGCGACCATAGTTTGACGGTTGTTCGAGTCTTCGCCTTAGGCGCTCATTTTTCGCGGCGCGTAAAATACGCGCCGCTTGCGTCCGGTGACAAGTCGTTTGTCCGTAGGGGCAAGTCGTTTGTCCCTAGGGGTAAGTCGTTTGTCCCTAGGGGCAAGTCGTTTGTCCGTAGGGGCAAGTCATTTGTCCCTAGGGGCAAGTCGTTTGTCCCTAGGGGCAAGTCATTTGTCCGAAGGGGCAAGTCGTTTGTCCCTAGGGGCAAATCGTTTGTCCCAAGGGGCAAGTCGTTTGACCCTAGGGACAAGTCCATTGACACAACAGGAAAGTAAATACGGAAAC
>JAITKN010000092.1 GCA_031278415.1 Oscillospiraceae bacterium | reverse complement strand
GCGCCGTCCCAGTCCACGCCGAAGTCAAACGCCGCCCCGATGTCACGCAATTTGAAATAGTTGTTGCCGCCGATGTTGTACGCGGTTAAGCTGACTTCCTTGCCGTCGAGCGTGATCTTAGAGGTTGTGGGCGTCGCCGTCTTGTCGCCCGCGCCCTTGCCCTCCATCTCGCCGCCCGCGGACGTATACGCCTTGCCGCTCGTGAGCGCAATGGCGTTGTTCGCGCCGTCCCAGCCGACCTCAAACTGTTTTGGGCTGCCGTTCAGGGTATAGGCAAGATCGCGCAGCTTGAAGTAGTTGTTGTCGCCTATGTTGTAGGCGTCGAAGACAACGCTCTCGCCATCCACGAGGACTGCGGAGGCTGTGGGCTTGGCCGCCGCAGCGGACGGATCGTTTTGCGGCTCGAATGTAAAGTCCGTCGTCGGAGGATTGGCGTATCCGGCGACGGCGGAAACATCCGGCATGTAATTGCCGTGGCAATCAAGGTTTTTCAGCGCGGTGTTCTTGCTCACATCCAGCGCCGTCAGTTGATTGCCGTAGCAAACAAGACCTGTCAGCGCGGTGTTCTTGCTCACATCCAGCACCGTCAGTTGGTTGCTGTCGCAAACAAGCCATATCAGCGCGATATTCGTGCTCACGTCCAGCGCCGGCAGTTGGTTGCCGGCGCAATTGAAATTTGTCAGCGCGGTGTTCCTGCTCACATCCAGTGCCGTCAGTTGGTTGTTGTTGCAATAAAGCACTTTCAGCGCGGTGTTCTTGCTCACGTCCAGCACCGTCAGTTGGTCGTCGCCACAATTAAGCGATGTCAGCTCGACATTGTTGCTTACATCCAGCACCGCCAGTTGATTGCCGGAGCAAACAAGACTTGTCAGCGCGGCGTTGTTGCTTACGTCCAGTGCCGTCAGCAGGTTGCTGCCGCAATTAAGATCTGTCAGCGCGGTGTTCTTGCTCACATCCAGCGCCGCCAGTTGGTTGCCGATGCACCAAAGCGATGTCAGCGCGGTGTTCTCGCTCACGTCCAGCGCCGTCAGTTGGTTGCTGTCGCAAAGAAGCGATGTCAGCGCGGTGTTCTTGCTCACGTCCAACGCCGTCAGTTGGTTGCCTTTGCAATAAAGCTGTGTCAGCGCGGTGAAATGCTCTATCCCCGCAAGGCTTTTGATTTCTCCGGATTCTACATTCAATTTCGTAATCCCGTTCACATCGCTATCCAGAATCGGCGCGGGCGCGGTCTTGCCGATTTTTTCGTACACCGCCGCCCTGAAATTCGGATCGGTGAAGCTGTCCGTAATATCGGTGGCGGCCCATACCGGGGTCGCGAGGACGAATGAAAGAGCCGGAACGGCAAGCGACGCGCAGAGCAGCAGGGCAAGGGCAAGACGCGGTAAGCTTCGTTTCAGGTTCGGTTTTTTCATCGGGTTTTTCATTTTGGATTCCTCCTGTTTGATTATGGTATACGGTTCATTCCGGCGTGCAGCCGGTCGCAAGCAGCATTTCGCTTTTTCTCAAGACAGAGGGCGGCATGTCTTATTGCCGGGTTAGGTAATAATAATCCGGGCCAAATTCGATACCGCTTTCCCCATAGAGTTCAATTTCATTTTTGCTGATGAGCCGCACCCGGTACACCGGGCTGCCGCCGGTTATGTGCGAAGCCGACAACGTATAATGTCCGTTTTCATCCGCTTTGGACGACATTGCCCAACTTCCGTCCGGCCCTCCGTCGCCGAATCCAAAGAACAAAGCGTTTACCGTGCCGCTGTTATTAAATGAGATGATCGAATCGTTGCTGCTTTTCCACATTCCCGTAAGACTGAAACTTCCGGTATACTCGCTCGCGGCAACCTCCGTTGATTCATTCACTTGGTTTTCGCCCTGACCACTAAATTGACTTGAAGGTATGCGAACTTTGTCAATAATCTCGTTCGTCGCAAGATTAATATAGTATACCTTAAAACCGTAAGCTAAGTCTTTCATGAACCAATAAGTTCCATCGTCTCGTTTATAGATAGTCATCACGCCATCATATATGTTTAGGCCGGGATAGGTTCCTGTTGACAGTATGGTCAAATCGTCTTCGCCGGGTATGACAGTTCTTCCATCAGGACCTAAATATTCCCACCTCAAGAACGTATTATTATTTGTAGGCGCCAACATATAGCCATGCGCTGAAGCAACCACCGCGGGTTCCGGATAGATAGTATTGCTATCAAAAACTTTTATAGGCTCATATTGTTTGGCACCGTTCTTGTCAATGACAGTCACATATTTGTTCCCATCCACCCCGCTTACACACATAGCGGCGTATCCGCCGATGAAACCGCCCCCGTAATAATATCTATCCTCATATTCCGGAAAGTCGATTACGACATTTCCTGACAGATCATAGTATTTTCTTTCTGCCGATTCGCCAAGCACATCAAAATCACTTGCGCTTATACCGAAATAAAGTCCTTCGGCTAAATCAGTTTGATAACGTGAATAAAAATAATCTAGAGACGTCCAATTGTCGTTTATGAAGTCTGTTAGTGTAGATTTATAAGTTAGTCCGCGATCGTTATCACGGACATAAATATACCCATCCACAACCGTGATTGTTATATGTTTAAACGGCAAATTTTCAAAGTTAAGATTCCTCCATTCCCCATCTTTTAGATTCAGAGCGAACCGACGGCTGTTAATCGCGACGTACGCCCAATCGTCTCCAAGATATTGCTGGGAAAATTCATTCTCACTTCTCTTCCTAGCGATTTTAAACATAAATTCCGGTAACGTCTCCATTGGCAATAGCGAATTCCCAAACTTATCAATGCTGCCAATCCGCCATTCATCAGAATCAAAGTTGGCTATATGCTCAGTGATCAGGAAGTGTCCTTTTACGTATCCGATAGGGATTACCGTGCGCTCTTCACTGTCATAGTGCGAATACAAAACTTTTCCGGTGTTGTCAATGATGCGAAACCCATCCTTACCACCATTGGTGTAGGTGGAAACGTTCATAAGGGATACACCATCCCGAAACATGGATGGTGCGCCGACTACGACCTCGTCTGTGGTATACAGTACCCGCCCTGTTTTATCAATAGCAGCATACTTAATGTTGAAGTTGTCGTCACTACCCACGCAAGACCTTCCGAGAAGTGGAAGTATTCATTGATTTTATATTCATAAAATTGTTCTTCAGCTTTATCCGGCGCATCCCCATACGTCTCGGATGGATCAGCATAATACGTCTCGGATGGATCAGCATAACTTTCATACGGGCTTTCCTCCCCTATCGTGGCGGGGTATTCCGTCGGCACCTCCTTAACTCCGCACCCCGCGAGCGCAACCGCCAACATACATGTGGTCAACATGATTAATATAATCGTGATAAGATTCTTTGTCATAATTAATTCCCTTCCAAAATGTCGCTTGCGATTCTTGTTGACTCAGCGAATGGTCACTTCATAACCATCGTCAAGTTTTTCAACGACTCCGCTGACCAACACACGGATTTTGTCCAGCATAACCGCTATTTTGTCCTCAAAAGCGAGACGTTCGCGCAATTTGAGATTATCGTGATCGTATTTACCCAATCCAAGCTGGATAGACGACGCGGCACTCGGACGCGTGAGCAGAAAAACCACTGTAGCTCGCGGGACAATGAACTGTATGACGTATTTATCCGGAGATTCCGTTTGTTTTACGCTTATTTCCGGATAAGCGTTTTTGATATCAGAACTGTCAATAGACTCCAGCACTTTTTCGTACACCGCTTTAGGTTCGGCTGACAAAGTATAGCAATAACTTTTGTTTCGCATATGGCGCTCCAGAAACTTTACGCGCTCGTTTGCGTCCGGGCTGTTTAGGATTTTTTGGTATTCGCGATTGTCAATCTTGGCGTAGTGGGCATTCAGTTTTTCATCAACGGCATCACCATGCTTTTCGACAAGATTGTCAAGCGCATCGTTGACTCTAGGTGAAATGACATTTGTCAACACGAGATTGCTCACGACTGTGGTTATGCCTGCGACAATCGCTGCGGGAACTATCGAGGTCGGCGACAGCCATATTACTCCCCAACCAATCACCGAACCGATAATCGTCGAAAGATATGGATGCTCACCGAGACTCAAAGCGTCCATTATCTTGGAGATTGCTCCGGAAAGCAAAAGAATTGCAGCTAAAGAAAAATAAATCACTTCGTGTAAAAGTTGCAGCATAGTATCCCCCTCTCTGACGCAACATGTTACTGTTTGTAAAATACAGTACCTTCAATTATGATATTCTTTCCGTCACGTTGGAACGAGTAGTTTGTGACGGTTTCCACGCCAAATAGTGAACTCGTTACTATCATGTCGCCGCCTGAAATTTCGTATGTGCCTTCTGTGCCGATTAACCCGCCGCCCGCTGAAAGCGTGATTTTGTTTGAGCCGCTAAACGTCCACGTCTGTGACAAAATCCCCTCATCGGATTTATACGCGCCGTTGAGCGTATCGCCGCCCCCGCAGGCGGAGAGTAACAGTACAACCGCCAAGACAGACGCAACTAAAAACGCAATTTTCTTCATATCGGATATCCCCCCAACATCAATTTGGATTCTTTCAATTGTTGCTGTCAAAAGGTGTACCTTTTGATTGCAACCTTGTATACAATTCAGTTTACCACACCATGTAACAAAATGCAAGCAAAAAATTCATGATTCACAAAAAATTTACAAAATGTTCACATTTAGGGCGCATGGCCGCCGCTTCCGCCGCCCCTGCGCGGCTTTTTGAGCCGTGCCGGAGACATTATCAAAAGGTACACCTTTTGATTGCAACCTCATCGCCGTTTCCCGGCGCGGTACTCCCGCAAACGCCTGTAAAAGGTGGCTTCTTTCAGCCCTGTTTCCGCGAGAACGTCCGCGAAGGACAGTTTTCCGCGCTCATAACAGCGAACAAGCTCGCCGAAGTTTTCCGGCAGCTTTTTGACAGGGCGGCCGAGGTGAACTCCGCGCCGTTTCGCGGACGCTATGCCCTCCGCCTGACGTTGCTTGATGTAGCCGCGTTCCAACTCCGCGACCGCGCCAAACACGGTGAGCATAAATTTCCCCGTTGGCGTGGTGGTGTCGATTTTCTCCTTTTGGCTGATGAAGTCCACGCCCTTTGCCGTGAGCCGTTCTACGATGTCAAGCAAATCGCGGGTGTTGCGAGCCAAACGGCTGACGGACTCCACGATTACCGTGTCGCCGCGCCGGACTGCGTCCAGTAGCTCTTGTAGTTGCGGACGATTCGCGTCCTTGCCGGATTGCTTATCGACGAATATTCTCTCCGGCGGTACGCCGAGCGCGGTCATCGCATCGAGTTGCCTGTCCTCGTTCTGATCGAGTGATGACACACGGACGTATGCGTAAGTATTGTTCGTTGTTGGCATAAGCTCACCTCTTTTTTGATTGCGAATAGAGTATCCTCACACAAAAATACCCGCCGGGAAAGGGACATCTCTCCCGGCGGGTGCGTTATTTTGCGGCGCCGATCCGTCGGCACACTCCGACAGGCACGCGCCGATGATGTCCGCTCCTTGCCGATACTTCGCGACATCGCACAGCGACAGCATTTACGTAAATGCTGTCGCCGCTAAGGCTGCGGAACATCAACCGCACTCGCTAACCGCGGATTCCGGCGCGGTCAGCAAATCGGCAGCAATGGAAACCGCGGTTCTAAACGCGTTTTCAGACGCGTATATTGAGAGTAACGAATACTACCGGAGGGGAGAACGATGTTTATTTACACAGCTAAACTCAACAAGAAGAAAGCGGCGGCGGCTCTGATTTGCGCCGCGGTCATCATTATCGGCGCGGTATTGCTGATAGGGAACGGGGAAACCGCGGCGGAACCGTCGCGTGAGGCTCAACCCAAGGAAAACGCTTCGCAGGTTCAGCAGGAGCGAACTTCCGTTGATCCCGCAAACCTTGTTACTAACGACGACCGAGTCGCGTACCTGAAATACATCGGCTGGGAGGTCAAACCGGAGCCGATTGAAGTTGCGGAGGTCGTTATCCCGTCGGAATTTACGGGCGCGTACGGCGATTATAACGCGCTTCAAACAAAGCAGGGATTTAACCTTGCGGCATACGCGGGTCAGAGCGCAACGCGCTATACATACAGCGTTACGAACTACCCTACCGCCGATGCCGATATCGTGGCCGACATCATTGTGGTCGGAACGCAGCTTATCGCCGGCGATATACAAAGCCCGGGACTGGACGGTTTTATGCAGGGACTTACGTGATATTAAGATGCCGTTAAACATTGTGAGTTTGAGCTTGCATAAGCGCGGAAAGCATTGATCCATCAATGCTTTCCGCAATCTTCAAAGTTTGTTGGGCATAGCAGACCGAGTGCCTGATGTCTTTGCCGTCAGAAGTTGATTCTCTCCGCGATATAGCTTTTCAAATCAGCTATGGGAATACGCGTTTGCGCCATAGTATCACGATCCCGAACAGTAACCTGTCCGTCGATTTCGCTTTCAAAGTCATAGGTAACGCAAAACGGGGTTCCGACCTCGTCTTGCCGACGATATCGCTTACCGATTGAACCGGAGTCGTCGAAATCCGTCATAAAATCGCGGCTAAGTTCGCGGCAGATTGCCTCCGCTTTCTCGTTCAGCTTCTTACTGAGCGGAAGCACAGCCGCCTTAAACGGCGCAAGCGCGGGATGCAGACGAAGGACTGTTCGCGTGTCGTTTTTCTCCGCGTCCACGACTTCGGTGTCATACGCGTCGATCAGGAAAGCAAGCGTAACGCGGTCAGTACCCAGCGATGGTTCAATGACGTATGGGACAAACCGCTTTTCGTCAGCCTTATCGCCGCCCTGCTCAATGTATTCCATTGACTCGCCGCTTTCCGCTTGGTGAGCATTCAGGTCGAAGTCGGTACGGTCGGCAATACCCCAAAGCTCGCCCCATCCGAACGGGAAAAGGAACTCAAAGTCCGTAGTCGCCTTGCTGTAGTGCGACAGTTCCTCTTTTTCGTGGTCACGCAGCCGCAGATTTTCCTCTGTTATATTCAGCGACAGAAGCCATTCGCGGCAGAACGCGCGCCAGTACGCAAACCATTCCAAGTCGGAACCCGGCTCACAGAAAAACTCAAGTTCCATCTGCTCAAACTCCCTTGTGCGGAATGTGAAATTGCCCGGCGTAATCTCGTTTCTGAACGATTTGCCTATCTGGCATACGCCGAACGGGATCTTACGCCGCGTGGAACGCTGAACATTCTTGAAATTGACAAAAATTCCCTGCGCCGTTTCCGGACGCAGATATACAGTATTGACCGAATCCTCCGTAACGCCCTGAAACGTCTTGAACATCAGGTTGAACTTCCGAATATCGGTGAAATCGCTTTTGCCGCAGTCCGGACACGGGACTCCGTGAGCGCGTATAAACGCGGTCAAAGCGTCCTCCTTCATAGCCTCAACATTAACGTCAAGACTGTTGGCGCCCACATAATCCTCGACGAGCTTATCGGCGCGATGCCGCGTTTTACAGGATTTGCAGTCGATGAGCGGGTCGTTGAACGTACTTACGTGACCGGATGCGATCCAAGCGCGGGGATTCATCAAAATCGCGCTGTCAAGCCCTACGTTATATGGGTTCTCCTGAACGAATTTCTTCCACCACGCCTTTTTGACGTTGTTTTTAAGTTCTACGCCAAGCGGACCGTAGTCCCACGTGTTTGCCAGTCCGCCATATATCTCCGAACCCGCGAATATAAACCCTCTGCCCTTGCATAGGTTTACAATGTCAGACATTTGCTTGCCGCTGTTTTTCATTTTGACCTCCGTATACGTGTTATAAGTTTAGCGCGTACCCCGCTCGCCGTCAGGAATTGGTCTGCGCCGTGAGCGCTTAGTCGAGATTACCGCATTGCCGCTTTAACTATCTCGTCAGCGGTAAGTCCGTACTCCGCCTGAAGCTCATTTTGCTTACCGACCTGCCCGAATCTATCCTTTACTCCCACGAATTTAATCGGTATCGGGCAATTGGCAGCCGTCACTTCCGCTATCGCGTTGCCTAATCCGCCGTAAATGTTGTGATTCTCAGCCGTGATAAAAAGCTTAACCTTAGCCGCCAATCGGCAAATCAGCTCGGTGTCAACAGGCTTCCAAGTAAACATATCGACCACAGTCGCCTGAATTCCCCGCGCCGCAAGTTCGTCCGCCGCCCGCAGAGCCTCCGCAACCATAATCCCGGACGCGAATACAGCAACATCGCCGCCCGCGCGCAAAATCTTAGCCTTGCCGATTTCAAACCGCTCGCCCTCTCCGTAAACGGCAATCGCGTCTTTGCGCGACATACGCAAATAGTACACTCCGTAATGCTCATCACCGGCAAGTTGCTTAGTAATGGCGGCGAGCGCGGTTGGATCGGCGGGTTCCATCAGCGTAATTCCGGGAATACTCCGCAGAACGCCCATATCCTCAAATGGCATATGCGTTCCCCCATTGTATGCCGCCGTAACGCCCGGGTCGGAGCCGATTACGCGGATATTGAGCTTGGCATACGCGGCGGAAATAAAAATCTGGTCGCATACCCGGCGGCTGGCGAACGGTCCGAAACTATGGGCAAAGGGAATTTTGCCCGTAAGCGACAATCCGCAAGCTACGCCTATCATATTTGCCTCCGCGATTCCGCAGTTGACGGCGCGCTCGGGAAACCGCTTAAAGAACGGTTTCAAACCGGAGCTTCCGACCAAATCGGCATCAAGCGCGATGATACGCTCGTCGCGCTCCGCAGCTTCGATAAGTGTGTTGCATAGTGCGTCACGCATTAAAATCGGTGATTTTTCGAGCGTCATTACGCCACCTCCTGAATTGCCGCTTCAATCTGCTCCGCAGTAAACGTCATATGGTGATTATTCGGCACGGCGGCTTCGGCGAAGTTCGCGCCTTTTCCCTTTATGGTGTCAAGTATAATTGCGGAGGGACATTCCGCCGAACGCTCGGCTAACGCGGCGCGAATCGCGTCAACATCGTGTCCGTCCGCCGTAAGAGTTTTCCAGCCGAATGCCGTCAGTTTAGCCGCGAGGTCGCCGAGTTTCATTACATCGTCCGTATATCCGTCAAGCTGAACCTTGTTATTGTCCACAAGCAACGTTAAATTCGACAACTTGTAATGCGCGGCGAACATCATAGCCTCCCAGTTCTGACCCTCGTCAAGTTCTCCGTCGCCGACAATACAGTATGTATGACAGGCGCGTCCGCTCATACGGTCTCCGAGCGCAACTCCGCACGCCACACTAAGCCCTTGTCCAAGCGACCCCGCCGTCATATCTACACCCGGCGTCTTAGAGCGGTCTACGTGGCTTGGAAGGCGTCCGCCGAACTTGTTCAGCTCCGTCAGCATCTCCATAGGGAAGTATCCTTTAAGCGCGAGCGTGGAATACAGCGCGGGTCCGGCGTGTCCCTTGGACAGTATCAGCTTGTCGCGCTCACTCCATTGCGGATTACTCGGGTCAATACGCATAGTCTCGCCGAATAAAACAGCCAGAGTCTCCACGATGCTCATAGCTCCGCCGACGTGTCCGAACCCGGGCACGGCAAGTTGTTTCAGCGTGGTAACGCGGATTTCCTTGGCGAATTCTTTAAGGTTCAATGTTATGTATCTCCTTGAGCAATTGATAGCGTAATTATAACACTCTCAATCCGCGTTGTCAATCGTGAATTCTTATTTGGGTGTAGATAAAAAATAGCAGGTACTACTTGAAAAAAACGCTTGACAAGCCTACATGTTAAATATATAATGGCTTCAGTCCGTTGGAGAAGTCGCGTAGTTTGGTCGAGCGCGCACGATTGGAAATCGTGTAAACCGCAAAACGGTTTCGAGGGTTCGAATCCCTCCTTCTCCGCCAGCGGCGAGTCGCCGCGGACAAATACGCGGCGTAAAAGCGGTAAGCCATAAAGGCTTACCGCTTTTAGACTATGCCGGCAAACGGCGGAAGGGTTTTCGGAATGTTTATAGAGGTAAAATATCGTTTGCAGGGGGTAAAATATCATTTACAGGGGGTAAAATATCGTTTGCAGGGGGTAAAATATCATTTACAGGGGGTAAAATATTGTTTACAGGGGGTAAAATATCGTTTGCAGGAGGTAAAATATCGTTCACAGGAGGTAAAATATCGTTCACAGGAGGTAAAATATCGTTTACAGGGGGTAAAATATCGTTTACAGGGGGTAAAATATTGTTTACAGGAGGTAAAATATCGTTTACAGGAGGTTGTAAATCGTTTATATGTGGTTGCAAGTCGCTTACACGCGGCGATAAACTGTTATTCCTTGGTAAAATCTTTCGCGTCAAAGAGAATATCCGGGTTCGCGGCACTG
>JAITKN010000017.1 GCA_031278415.1 Oscillospiraceae bacterium | reverse complement strand
AAAGGTAAATATTGTGCTGTTATATTCAGGTAATTGTTAAAAATAGGGCTGATATTATATAACGTATGATTTGTCAACCGATTATTTTAGATAAAATTTCGTTAATATGTGGATTAAGTTTGCCATATAATATCTTGCTTGACTACAGGATTGATATCAAGCATATTTCTGACTATCACATTTCTATTGCCCATAGGAGTCATGCACCATTTAAGGTACTATACAAACTCTAAAATAACAGGTTAGTCTCAATCCAATTTGCAACGCCATCTTCCTCATTTGATTTACATATTTCGGTCGCAATATCTCTCACCTCATTTATTGCATTTTCTACTTCTATGCCCCTACCACAGCCTTGTATCATATCTATGTCATTATAATCATCCCCAAAGGCAATAATATCTTCAATGTTAACATGATATATCTTTGAAACAAATTTGATGCAATTATAGTAAACGACTTATGCAATTGTGCTTAAACGGGACGGGTAAACCTGCACCCCACTAATAGGTCATCTCGTTGGCACAAAAATTAATGTCGTCTACTATAAAATGTCACCAAGAAGTCGTGAGAATACACGAAGTGTAAAATCATTACGAATTGGAGGTGACATATGGACGCGGGAAAGACGGCACAAGAGTACCGATTGTCGCGACGGGTAGCGATTGCGCGGGAGCGCGCGGAAAGCGGACTGAACGTTTGACGGTTACAACTATTTTCCAACAACTATTTTCCAACAACTATTTACTAACAACTATTTACTAACAACTATTTTGGTACTTGCAATTGTCCGCGCTTTGTGTTATGCTTAAACTATGATAATTGAAAGAGGAGATATTGTGTCGGGCAGCCGAGTTGGCGCGGACGGATTGATGACCGAGATCGCTATGCTGGACGCCTTACAGGACATCGAGGCAATAGGCGCGAGGTCTGACGCGGACTTCTGGGGCTACTTTGAGCGCAATGACGGAATGATGGTACTCGTCGCCCGCTATGTTCGGTTTATCCGTCGCCCGGAGTACGGCGAGCCGCTTCTGTGCCGAACTATGCCGTACTTTAACAGTGTGCGGTACGGGTCACGTTACGCGGAGATTCGTGACGGCGAGAGCAATCCGCTTATGTGCGGGTGGCTGACCGCGCTCTACGTTGACAGCGCGACGCTTAAACCATTGCGTATTCCGCAGAGTCTTGTTGATGGCGTGGAGGTCTATGCTCCGCCCGTTTGGGAGGACTGGGAGCGTCGGGTTTCCGCTGACAGAGAGATGTTTACGAAGCGCGGTGAATTTAAGGTTAGGAGGTTCGACCTTGATATGTACAGACATATGAATAATGTTCGTCATATTGAGCGGGCTTTCGACTTTCTGCCCGAGGACGCTCATCCCCAAACGCTCCGGATTGAGTACAAAAACGCCGCGCCTCAGGGCGCCGCCGTAATCGCTGCGACTGCCGAGATCGGCGGGAAGACATATGTCCTTTTAGAGGACCCGGACGGAGGAGTTTATTCTCTTACGGAGTTCACGTTATGACACAAAAGAACAAAACCATCGGAATAATTTCGCTCGGCTGCGCTAAAAATCAGGTTGACGCGGAGCGTATGGTTACGCTTATGCGCGGCGCGGGCTACACGGTTACGCCGCGCTTGGACGCGCTTGACGCGGTGGTGATTAACACATGCGGATTTATTGAATCCGCTAAGGCGGAGGCGATTGAGACCATTTTGGAGTTCTGCGCGCTTAAAGCCGAGGGCAAGTTGGAGAAAATTATCGTCACCGGCTGTCTTGCCGAACGCTATAAGTCGGAACTGTTGGCAGAAATGCCGGAAATAGACGGGATGCTCGGATCGGGCAGTTTCCGGCGCGTTGCGGAGGCTCTTGACGCCGCTTTTGACGCGGCAGGCGAGGCGCCGCCGCCCGAACTTTACGACGCGCCGGGTTCCGACCCGCTCGCGGATGAAACACCGCGAGTTCTGTCCACGCCAAAGGGTTGGGCATACCTTAAAATCGCGGAGGGCTGCGATAACAACTGCGCCTATTGCGTTATCCCCGACATTCGCGGGCGGTTCCGAAGCCGCTCGATTGAAAGCCTCGTCGCCGAAGCGGAATCGCTCGCCGCTCAAGGCGTTAGGGAGCTTGACGTCGTAGCTCAGGACAGCACCCGCTACGGACTTGATCTGTACGGGCGAAGAGTTTTGCCGGAACTCCTGGAAGCGCTCTCCGCTATTGACGGGATAAGATGGATACGGCTGCACTATCTGTATCCCGACGAAATCACGGATGAGTTAATTCAAACCGTCGCGGACAATCCCAAAATCGTTAAGTATTTGGATATTCCGATTCAACATATTAGTGACGCTGTTCTTGCCCGAATGAACCGACGCGGCACCGGCGCGGAGCTTCGCGCATTGATGACTAAGCTCCGAGAGCGGATTCCGGGCGTGGTGATTCGGACAACGCTTATCGCCGGATTGCCCGGAGAGACAGATCGCGAGTTCGAGGAACTTTGCGATTTTCTGCGGGAGTTCCGACTGGAGCGTGTCGGTGTGTTCCCGTTCTCGCCGGAAGAGGGTACTCCTGCGGAGAAAATGACCGACCGCGTCCGGTTGGAGATCGCCGAGCATCGCGTGACCCTTATCGAGCAGCTTCAGACCGGCATAATGGACGAATTCAACGCCGCGCGAATTGACTCCGTTTGCGAAGTTCTTATAGAGGACTATGATAAATGGGGGGAGTGTTTTTGCGGGCGCAGTTGGGCGGAAGCTCCGGACGTGGACGGGAAAATATTCATCACCGCCGCCTCGGACGGCAAACAGCCGATGTTAGGCGACATTGTTATCGCTCGAATAACGGACATTATAGACGGCGACCTTATTGGGGAGGTATTATAGTGACTACCGCTAACAAAATAACATTGATTAGAATCGCGCTTATTCCGGTTTTTATGGTACTTATGCTGCTGGATCAATCAGCTACGCGAATCGCCGCTCTGCTGATCTTTATCATTGCCGGGGTAACTGACCACATTGACGGATATGTGGCGCGAAAATATAATCAGATAACCATTTTCGGCAAGTTTATGGATCCGCTTGCGGATAAGATTATGGTTATAAGCGCAATGATGATTCTTGTCGCGTGGGGGCGTATGCCCAGTTGGGCGGCAATAATAATCATCGCGAGAGAGTTCGCCGTCAGCGGGCTTCGGCTTGTTGCGGCGGCTAAGGGCGACATTATCGCCGCCGGATTCAGCGGGAAACTGAAAACCGCTGTTTCCATTATCGCCATCTGCTTTATGATTACGGATCGAGTACACGAATTTATGATAATACCGAATATACTCAGCGTAGATATGGCGGGAAGTTGGCTGATCGTAATTGTTACCGTTTGGAGCGGCGTGGAATACTTTGTACGCAACCGCAAAATCCTTGACTACAAAAGCTGAAAGAACGGAGGATAAACGCCGATGAATATCGCAATCGCCGGACTTGGGCTTATCGGAGGTTCATTTGCCAAAGCCATAGCGTCGAAAACGCGGCACCGCGCCATCGGATACGACCGCGATCCGGAGGTTATGCGCCGCGCTTACGACGCCGGATTGCTGGATGAGGTCGGAGTTGAACGCTTCACAGATGCGGATGTCAGCCTTATCGCGCTGTACCCGGGCGCGAGCGTCAGATTTATGCGGGAAAACATAGACGCTTTCAAGAGAGGCTCAATTGTCATTGACCTATGCGGAGTTAAGCGCCGCGTTACGGACGACGTTACGGAGCTGTTCAAGCCGCGCGGCGTTACATACATCGGCGGACATCCGATGGCGGGACGGGAACTTTCCGGCTTCGCCGCCTCCATTCCGACGCTTTTCGAGGGCGCGAGTATGATTCTTACGCCCGGAGCCGATATCGACCCGGATACGCTCAAAACCGCCGAAAACTTATTTCTTGCGCTGGGGTTTGCCAAAATTACTCTTACGACGCCTGACCACCACGATAAGATGATAGCGTTTACATCTCAGTTGGCGCATATTGTTTCCAGCGCATATGCTCAAAACCCTGTTGTCGGAGAGTTTGACGGATTTGCTGCGGGCAGTTTCGCGGATATGACGCGTGTCGCTAAGTTAAACGAGCATATGTGGACGGAGTTATTCCTGCTGAACGCCGATTACCTTTCTGCTCAGCTTGACGTGCTTATCGGCAGCCTTGCTCGCTTCCGCGAATACATAACGCAGGGCAAGGAGACCGAGCTTCGCGAATTGCTTCGGCGCGGGCGCGAAATCAAAGAGAGTCTTAACGAGAATTATAAACCCCCGGCAGTATAAATCCCGGCAGTATGAGGAGTTGCTATGACTATACAAAACAGGCTTAACCAAATTCGCGAGCGACTTACGGACGCGGACGCGCTGCTTATAATATCGCCGGTTAACCGCCGGTATGTCACCGGATTTGCGAGTTCAGACGGAATGGTGCTGATCACACGCGATTCCGCGTGCCTGATTGTGGATTCGCGCTACATACTTGCCGCGAGTGAGAATGTCAGCCTTACCGGAAGCGAGTTCTCAGTTCACCTGACAAGCGCGGCGAATGGTTCATTTACCGATATTGCGCGCAAATTTCTTAATATTGAGCAGATAACCCGCGTCGGCTTTGAGGACGAATACGTCTCGTTTGCCGAGAGTGAGACTCTGCGCGAAAAGCTGAAAGCGGAGCTTGTCCCATGCGGACAGATCCTCAGAGAGCTTCGCGCCGTAAAATCAGAGGGCGAAATACTTCGACTCCGCGCCGCGCAAGAGCTTACGGACGAGGTTTTCAGCGATATGCTTGCCGTTATCCGTCCGGGCGTGACCGAGAAGCGCGTGGCGGCCGAACTTACATACCGGACATTGCTTAAAGGCGCGCTGAACGTCTCCTTTGATCCGATTGTAGCCTCGGGCGCGAATTCCGCGAAACCGCATGCCGTTCCGACGGACAGGGAACTTCGGCGCGGTGATTTTGTTACGCTTGATTTCGGCTGTATCCTGGACGGATATTGCAGTGATATGACCCGAACCATCGCGCTCGGAGAGGTCTCTGAGGAGCGGCGAATGGTTTACGAAACGGTTCTCCGCGCTCAAGAAGCGGGAATATCCGCCGCGCTGCCGCAAGTAAGCGGCAAGGCGGTTCACGAGGCCGCCGCGCAAGTGATCGCCGACGCGGGTTACGGAGCTTTCTTCGGACACGGGTTCGGACATGGCGTAGGGTTGGAGATTCACGAAAGTCCGAACGCCTCGCCGTCTTGGGATAAGCCGCTGCCGGAAAACGCGGTTATCAGCGCGGAGCCGGGCATTTATCTGCCGGATAAATTCGGCGTCCGAATAGAGGATGTTATTGTCATTCGCCATAGCGGCGCGGAAAGTATTACACACTCCGAAAAGAGCCTGATTGTGTTATAGCTGAAAAGCTCAGACTTTGAATAGACCTCCTCGGAAACTGCGCATAATAAGGCGAACGACCGCCGCTGTATATAGATACCGCAAGGGAGGACAACGAAATTAGGCACAGTTTCCGAGGAGGTCTAATATTCGCGCGCCGGGTTCCGTACATAATCTTATTCGCGATTTCGTCCGGTACGCCGCTGTGAAGCAGTTTGCCGAACAGCGGCAGGAAGTCCGAATCGCGCTCTAAACCCTGAACGGGGCGTAGTGACGCCGTCAACGATCCGTACCGATTCCGATATTTACGCCGCAGTGCCGGGTAAGGATTCTCACACGCGCTCGAAAATCCGTTGTGAGAAATTCTTGTGAAAACTTCACAAAGCAAGCAGGGTGATTTTGTGCGCTTTAGCCAATCAGTTGGATGGAATTTGCGTTTGCGCTGTTCTCCGACCCGCGTATTGAGCGGCTTCGGGCAATGCTTGATTATGTGCCGCGATGCACACAATGACGGTTGCGTATGGGAAAGAGTTAATGGTTACGGGCAGGACGCACCGAACCGGACAATAAGATTTTCTTCCGGCACAAAACCTTGCAGCCCGCCTCCGCTCCATTCCGCCGGTTGGCGGATGTACCATTGGCAATAGTCACAGCGGTTATATTTCGGAACCGCACAGACGTAATAATCGCAGTCATATCCGCCATACAGGACGCCGTTTGCGCAATCGTTGGGTTTCCCCCTTTGGGTTTCGGTATAGATGCCGGTATAGATGTCGGCATTGGAGGCTGTCTTATCGACAACGATGCCGATATAAGTGTTTTCGGGCGCGTAGGCGCCGTAAGGAGAAAAAAACTCCTGTGCCCAAGTATCTCCGCCGTAGAGCGCGGCTGCCATATACGTAACATCGGAGCTTAGTATGTTGGCGCGATGTCCGTCGCTACGCATCCAGGCCGCTACCACGGATTCGGCGGAGCGGTACCCGTAAGCTATATTCTCGGCGGCGTAGGCGTATGACAGCCCTAACTCGCTCCAGATGCTGCTGAAATAGGAACCGTCGGGACGCGTGTGTGAGAAGCTGACAACGGACTCCTCGGCGCGGACTTTCGCGGCTGAATACGCGTCGTCGTGCCACTCCAAAGGAGTAAGCCCGTATTGAGCGCGTTCGGCGTTGACCACTTCCAGTACACGTAACTCTTCGTCGGACGGAACTGAGCCGCTGTCCGACGCGCGGACGGAAACGGTCACGATTGCCGTTATTGTGAACAATACCACGGCGAGGCAAAATAACTTTTTAATGTGTTTCATTGGAATAATCTCCTTTTCTTTCTATGGGAAGATTATAACCGTGTTATATTGATTTTGTAAACCCCTAAAAATCCGGAAATTTTGGTTATTAAAGGGAATTGCCTAAGATTCCGCAATGAAAAAACGGCGCAAAGGTGTCACGCCGTTTAGATTTTCCGCATAGTATGCTGCGGAGGTATAAGATTATGTGTAATTTCAAAACTACTCTGATTGACGCGGGGTATTCACGGAATCGCGGGTGCGGATGTCAAGGCGCTGCCCCGGGATACCGCTATGGAGGATGCTGCTGCCGGCGCGAAATAGTTCCGGCGTACACACCGGACGTAATCCAACCCGCGGACTATGACGCTTTATGCGGATGCGGCGCTTCGACATATGCTCGCGGCTGCGAGAGCTATGAGCCGTGCCGTTACATGGTTCCGGCATCCATTCGGCTGCCTTCGGGGTTTGCGGTACTTTGATCAGGCGCGGCTGAATAGTTAGTCGGCGGGCGTACTCCGGAATGTCCAAGGGGAAAAAGCTGCCCCGCGCCGCGTTATATTACGCGCCGCGGGGTACGCGCTTTGCCGAGTTGCGGGTCAGCTATTTGCAGGCGCGAAATGTACCGCAACAGGTGTCCTTCTTGCTGTCAGCAGAAGCCGAATTTCCTCCGCAGCTCGGTGAAGTGCCGGTGACTTTGATGCTGTCGGCGTTACATTTGCCGCCGGAGCAGTAGTGGGCGCAATTAGCTATCGAGCAGGTAACGCCGCTGTTGACGGAACCGGACGCCGAACTCTTGGCGGAACTTGACTGCGCCGCGGTTGACGCAACGGATTTAGACGAGCCGCCGCCGCTTCCGCTCTTTGCCGAACCGCCCTTGCCCGAGCTTGTACTACAGTTTTGTTTAGGCATTTTAATTGTCCTCCGTAAAAAATTATGGTTCGCAGATATTATTGACACTCTTGATTAAAATAATACTCTTGCGCCGACGATTACCGCCGCAAATCAAAATTATTCCCGTTTTGTAAGGGAGATGACAATCGCGTCGATTATAAAAGCGGAGGAGTTTTTCACTCCCCCGCTTTGCTGATTTACGCACCGTTACGGTTGCGACCTATCCCGCTGTATACCGCCGAAGGATCGCCGCGACCTCGCTGCGTTTGACGTTGTCGCCCGGACGAAGTCCGCTCGCGTCGCCTTGCAGTATGCCGCGCTCTACCGCCCACGCGACCGCGTCCCGCGCCCAGTCGGAGATTTGCGCGGAGTCCGCGTAGCCGGAGAGGTTTCTGCTTTGCGGGGCGTCGGGGACGCCGCCCCCTACATAGGCGTCGGGTTCCCCGGCGTATCGCCACAGGATTGTCACAAGCTGTTCGCGAGTGATCGGGAAAGTCGGGTTCGTGCCGTCGGTGATGCCTTCGGCGGTTGCCCAGTCCCACACCGCCTGATACCACGGATCGGAGGCGGCGTTCGCGGCAGGCGCGTTGCTCAGCCGCGCCAGAATCATCACCCACTCGGCTCGAGTGAGATCGTCGCTCGGGCAATAGGTGCGGGTGGTATTTTTGCCTTTCATCAAGCCCGCGAAGGTTACAGTAAGGACGTCGGAGTAGAACCAATCAGATTCAAACACGTCGATGTAAGGGTTGGTGAGTTCACCATCAACGCTTGTCTCAGGCGCGGGCGACGCGCTCGGACTCGGACTTGGCGCGGTCGAACCGCCGCCGCCACCGCCGCCGCTGCCACCGCCGGAACTGCCACTCGTCGGGGTTGGCGTAGGTGTAGGTGTAGGTGTCGGCGCAGGTGTTGGCGTAGGTGTAGGTGTCGGTGTAGGTGTCGGCGTAGGTGTCGGCGCAGGTGTTGGTGTAGGTGTCGGCGCAGGTGTAGGTGTAGGCTCGGGCGGATATGTCAATTTCAGTGTGCCGGTCACGGGTTTATCTGTGCCGTTCAATCTGGTGGGTGTGCTGAAATTCAACTCGGTTATTGACGTGTCGGTAACCGTGAGCGTTCCAATCGTTTCGCCTTCGCCGGGTGTATACGCCGCGTCCGACGGCGGGTCATCTGTAAGCTCGCCTATTCTGATCGGCGCGGAGTATGTTCCATCGCCGTTGCTCGACAGCGTAACCGGCACGGATTGATAACCAAGAGACAATGTGGTCAATTGCTCTGAGGAATGACCGGACAAATTCACATATGTCAGCTGATTGTCGCTGCAATGCAAATTTGTAAGCTCGGTACAACCGGACACGTCCAACGCTGTCAGCTGATTGCCGCTACAACCCAAATATGAAAGCTTGGTATTTTGTGACACGTCCAACGTTGTCAGCTGATTGACGCTGCAATTCAAAGTTGTAAGCGCGGTAGAATTGGGCAACGTCAGTGTCTCCAGTTTGTTGTTGTCGCAAGCCAAAGTTGAAAGCTCGGTATTGGCGGACACGTTCAACGCTGTCAGCTGATTGCCGCTACAACCCAAATATGTAAGCGCGGTACAATCGGGCAATGTCAGTGTCTCCAGTTCATTGTTGTCGCAAGCCAAATATGTAAGCTTGGTATTGGCTGACACGTTCAACTCGAACAGCTGATTGTTGTAGCAATTCAAAGTTGTAAGCTCGGTAGAATTGGGCAACGTCAGTATCTCCAGTATATTGTTGTTGCAAGCCAAATATGTAAGCTTGGTGTTTGTTGACACATCCAACCCTGTCAGCTGATTGTAGTCGCAATACAAATGTGTAAGCTTGGTATTGGCGGACACGTCCAGCTCGGGCAGCTGATTGTTGCCGCACCACAAAGCTGTAAGCTCGGTGAAATGTTCAATTCCTTGCAGGGAAGCGATTCCTTTAGAAGTAACACTTATTGTTTTAATGTTCGCGATTTCAATGTCAGTCAATTTCCTGTCATTACCGTATCCGGGTAAAAAGTAGTTGTTGGTGGTTAATAACCAATCCCGAAAATTCTCGTCCGGGAAATTGGCTTCATTTATCCAAACGGGGTAGTCGCCCAAGGTCGTTTTCTCTTGCGATATTTCACCATCCGCCGCCTTTGCCGTCAGGTTCAGGGTAAAACTCGGCGCGAGGGTTATCAGGAGCGCGGCCGCAATCGTGAGCGTAATAAATTGGCGTAAATTTACGTTAAATGACGAAATCGGGGGGGGGGGGGGTAAATTTATTGTTAAATTTTACCATTTGGGGTAATCTCCTTTGCGTGCAAAAGTTTTTGTATTTTCATTGTACCACGCCGGAATGGCGGTGTCAAGCGTTTTTTGTGTAAAAATATTTCAGAGCGAATTGAAAATTTATTTTCCGGTTATTTATCAGACGACTTGTTCATATATTTCCGATAAGACAAAACATACGAGGTGACGAATGGAAACAATGAACTCCGTTAACGCTAATAATAACGCCGATTTGATTGGAACGCTTGTTGCCGCTCCGCGATTTTCTCATAAAAGCGCCGGCGCGTCGGGCGCGGAGAGCGAATATCTGACCTTCCCTTTGGAGGTTACGCGACTGTCCGGTGTGTCGGATATAATAAACGTTATCGCGGACAGGACATTGTCAGAGCGTGCCGCCCTGACCGGCGGCGATAAAGTATCGGTGCTCGGCGAAATACGTACATACAATAACAAGTCAGGCGCGGGCGCGAAACTGGTCATTAATGTCTTGGCGCGGGAACTCCGCTTAACGGACGAACCGGAGCGAAACTCAGTTGCCCTGCGCGGCGCGCTCTGCAAAACGCCGAATATTCGCCGAACTCCGCTTGGACGCGAGATATGCGACCTTATGCTTGCTGTTAACCGACGCTACGGACGCGGCGATTACATTCCCTGTATCGCGTGGGGGCGAACCGCCGAGGTCGCTGCCGGGCTTGCCATCGGTGATTCGCTCGCGATTACAGGTCGAATTCAGAGCCGCAAGTACACGAAAATGCACGGTGACGGCAGCGGTGAAGAACGCACGGCATTTGAGGTCAGCATCGTTGAGTTTGCCGCGTAACACGTTAACAGTTGAGAGTTGAGAGATCACCCCCGCTTGCGCGGGGAACAATATGGATCTGTTGAAAATTTCGGACAAAAATGCGAATCAGGGTCAAATTTAATGCTCAGCGCAAAAATCGCTAAATACCGTTCAAATCGCGTGTATAACACGCCGACTTTGCCCTTATTCAGGTTTTTACGCCCATTTGGGCGGGGTTATGCGGCGGAAATTGCGAGCAGTAGGATAAACGTGTTGATGGCAATCTGCGAGTCCAATAAACACAAGTGTTCCGTAGCCATCATCAACACATTTAGCCCACTATCCAAACTCGCGATACTTTGACGGGTTAGCGCTCGCGCTCCGTGCCGCGCTCGGACAGCTTACGCTCGAACTTGCGCTTGCCGGAGTCTATCGGCGGTTCGCAGGGATATTCGCCGCTGAAACATCCCACGCAGAAATCGCTGTTTTCCACACGCGCTATTCGACGCACATCCTCAATGCCGAGATACCCGATTGAGTCCGCGCCGAGGTATTCCGCGATTTCAGCCGTTGTCATTTGGTTCGCGATCAGGTTGTCGCAGGTGTCCACGTCTATACCGAAGTAGCACGGATATCGAAACGGCGGACTGGAGATCCGCAGGTGGATTTCAGCCGCGCCCGCGAGTCGGAGCATAGACACCACCTGACGCATAGTATTGCCGCGTACAATGCTGTCGTCAACCAGGACGACGCGCTTGCCGTCAATTGTAGCTTTTAACGCGCTGAGTTTAAGTGTAATGCTTCGCCGGCGCATTTCCTGAGTAGGCTGAATGAACGTCCGCGCAACGTATCGATTTTTGGTGATTCCGACGCCGTAGGGAATCCCGGACTCTTCGGAGTAACCGAGCGCGGCGTCCAATCCGCTGTCCGGACTTCCGATAACCACATCCGCGGCGACTGGGTGGGCTCTTGCAAGGTAGACTCCGGCGCGTTTACGGGCTATGTGAACGCTCTCACCGTCGATAACGCTGTCCGGACGCGCTATATAGACGTATTCAAACACGCACATACGTTTCTTCCCGCCGGTAAAGGTGTTTATGGACGAGACGCCCTTCGGCGTGACGACTATAATTTCGCCCGGCTCAATATCTCTGACGAACGACGCGCCTACCGCGCCGAGCGCACAACTCTCCGACGCAAACACGATGTCGTCGCCGTGACGCCCCATACACAGCGGCCTAAGTCCGTAAGGGTCACGCGCCGCGATCATCTTGCGCGGCGACATTACCACGATTGAATACGCGCCTTTTATCTTCTTCATCGCCGCCTCGACCGCGTCCTCAATTGCGCCGACCGTCAGACGCGCGCGCGTAATTGCGTAGGCAATGACCTCCGTGTCTGATGTCGTGTGAAATATCCCGCCGTCGGACTCGAACTCGTCGCGAAGCTCATTCGCGTTTGTAAGGTTGCCGTTGTGGGCAATTGCCATCGAACCTTTTTTATGGTGAACGATAATCGGCTGAGCGTTCATCGCTTTGGACGCGCCCGTTGTGGAGTAACGGACGTGTCCGACCGCCATATTACCCGCGCCCAATTCCTCAATGTCGCGCTGCGAAAAGACCTCCGACACCAAACCAAGCTCTTTGCGAACCGTCATAACGCCATCGTTGCTGACGCAGATTCCGCAGCTTTCCTGACCCCGGTGCTGCAGGGCAAACAGCGCCGAGTACGCGTACGCGGCGAGATGTTCGTTCGTGTCCTTGCAGAAATAACCGAAGACGCCGCATTCGTCATGAGGCTTATCGTCATAAAAATCGACCATTTTAACCTCCCGCCATTTTGATACGCTAATTATACACCCGTTGCGTGCGCTTGTCAACACTAAGACGATAATTTCCATTGCCGTGACTCTGCGTTGTCAAATGATATGACCCATTTGGGCATTTCGAGGAGATACAGGATATGGTATATCGAGGTTGGAAGCCTTTGGAGCCGTAGGCGGAAAAGGATTCCAACCTCGGCGCGGCGGTTCAGGCCGCTTGTAATTTCTCTCTGAGCAGGGTCAGCGGACTTTTTCTGCCTAGTACCCCGTGTCGTCTAAATCTTCACAAGGCAATCGGATAAAGTCGTTTAAGTTTTGAACGGGCATCGTTGGCGGAAAAATGCCAATCGACACCCTTTTGCTCGGCATTTCGCCGA
>JAITKN010000015.1 GCA_031278415.1 Oscillospiraceae bacterium | reverse complement strand
CTTCCCCAAAGGCACCGACTTTGCAAAAGTGAGCCAACGCCGCCTCACCGCCGTCCAAAACTGGATGAACAACTATCCGCGCAAAGCTCTTTCGGGGCGCTCCCCGCGCGCCTTCGCCGTACTGCTCGCCTAATCACCTCACCGCTTTCTGCCCGGACAATTAAACTTTCAATTCGCCCTCTAACTGTCCGCGCCAAAAAAAGTTTGACAAAGCTCAAAGTTTGTGCTATTCTGTACAAAGAAGGGCATTATACTTGGCGCAGTGCCATACCGTTACGTCGGACGCTTGCGACCGGAGTATATTGCGCTAATATTGAGCCGGAGGACAATATGACTGACTGCATTTTCTGCAAAATCATTAATGGCGAGATCCCATCTGACCGGGTTTACTCCGACGAAAACGTATATGCGTTCCGTGACATCAACCCTAAGGCTGAAACTCACGTCCTGGTAGTACCGCGAAAACATATCGTAAGCGCGGCGGACATAACGGCGGAGAACTCCGCGGACGTCGCTTACTGCTTTGAGGCTATCGCCAAAATCGCGGCTCAGGAGCGCCTGTCCGATTTCTGCGTTATCAGCAGCAGCGGACGCGGCGCGGGTCAGACGGTGTTCCATCTGCACTTCCATATACTCAGCGAACGCGGGCTTGGCGAGCGGCTTAAACAGCTTTAAGCATTATTACAGCGCCGGAAAAACGTATTAGCGGGAGGGAATGTCATGAAACTGACAACCAGAGAAATAACGACCGCAGCGGTTGCGGCGGCTCTGATTTTTGCGGTGACCGCCATCGTTAGGGTTCCGATGCCTGTGCCGGGCGGCGAGGGCTATTTTAATCTCGGCGACGCGGCGATATTCCTTTGCGCGTTCCTAATCGGCGGTTGGAGAGCGGCGCTGGCCGCCGCGATCGGTAGTTCGATCTCCGACTTGGCGCTCGGATTTCCGGTTTATATTCTTCCGACATTCATAATCAAAGGACTGATGGGCTTGACCGCCGCCAAACTATGCTACGGCAAAGGGTTTGTAAGGTTTCTGCTTGCGTGCGTCACGGGCGCTCTGATTATGACGCTCGGATATACGGCGTTCGAGTTTTTCGTATTCAGTCCCGCGACGGCGACGGTGAGTCTGCCCGGCAACGCGTTGCAAGGCGTGGCGGCGGTAATTTGCTCGGCGTCGCTCTACGTGCCGGTTACGCGGCTGAAACTGTTGCTGCCGACTATAGAAAAGAGAGTATAGCGATGTCCGCGATTGTCTATGAGTTGGGCGGCAACCTGTATATAAACCTTACGAACCGCTGCCCGTGCGACTGCGTTTTCTGCGTGCGGAACAGCGGCGACGGCATCGGCTCGGCGGATAACCTTTGGCTCGAGCGTGAGCCGACCGCCGCCGAAGTCATTGCGGAGTTGGAACAGTACGATTGGGCGAAATACGGCGAGATCGTCTTCTGCGGATTCGGCGAGCCTACGTGCGCGCTTCCCGTGTTGCTTGACGTTGCCGGGCGGATCAAATCCCCGGGCGTCAGGACGCGCCTGAACACGAACGGACTCGGCGACCTGATTAACGGCAGACCGGTCGCGCCTCTGCTTCAGGGTCTTATCGATTCGGTTTCCGTCAGTCTGAACGCGCCGGACGCGAAGCGCTATGCGGAGCTGTGCCGTCCGCAATACGGCGAGTCCGCCTTCGCCGCAATGCTGGAATTCGCGGCGGACTGCCTGAACTACATCCCGAACGTCACGCTCTCCGTCGTCGATACGATATCGGCAAGCGAAATAGAGTCATGCCGACTGGCAGCCGAACGAGCCGGCGTTCCGCTTAGAGTGCGCGAATTTATGTGAAGATAACCTCCGCTTGCGCGTTAAACCGGACTCGAGCGAACATCGCCGGACCCGGCTTTTGCTTTTTGACCGCCGGCTGAATAAATCGAAAAACATTAGAGTGTTAGGGTGACAATGATAAGTGAAAAAATAGACTTCCTCGGAAACTGTGCCTAATTTCGTTGTCCTCCCTTGCGGTATCTGTATACAGCAGAGGTCGTCCGCCTTATTATACGCAGTTTCCGAGGATGCCTAATAAATTACGCGAGGCCGAGAATATGGTTAGGTAATTTGAAATTGAGAAAAGTTTTGATTCCGGATAATTTTCACGGTGGGAGTGGACAAATAAATTGATTGCACAATATTTCCCTCAACCTGAAACACGCGTCCGCTTGCTTTTTCATCACCTTAATTTTCATAATCAGCGCAAAATGTCCGCTCCGCTCCGAAAAAAAACGCTTGACAAATAAGCAACCTTATGGTACCCTTAAAAACAGGATTTGTATTTGTAATCTGAACTATTCGGATTCGAGCGTTTTTGCCGGACAAGGCAAGTTTTCGCCGGAATGCTTGCGTATTTTAAGAAAAATTAACGCGGTGTAGCAGAAAATTCGCCGAAAAACGGACGATAAGCGGCTGTGAGTCTGTGTCCTTGACGACTGTTCGACTATTTGTTAACGATAACGATATTGTATATTTGTATATATTTTGATTAAAAAGGGATTCGCCTTTGGGAGGACTGAAATCTATGGCACTGACTACTAACAAAATCATACTTGACTGGATTGACGATTGCGCGTCACTTACTAAACCGGACAATGTTGTCTGGATTGACGGATCGGAGTCGCAATTGGAGTCGTTGCGAACGGAAGCTTGTTTTACCGGCGAGCTTATTAAGCTCAATCAGGAAAAACTGCCCGGATGCTATCTGCACCGTAGTGACCCGGCGGACGTGGCGCGTGTAGAGGAACGTACATTTATCTGCTCCGCGAGCGAGCGCGATGCCGGACCAACCAACAACTGGAAGGCTCCGGAAGAGATGTACGCGCAACTTCGCGAGATTTTTGACAGCTCAATGAAGGGGCGTACTATGTATGTCGTTCCGTACTCTATGTTTGTGGTCGGCTCTCCGTTCGCTAAATACGGCATTGAGCTTACGGACAGCATTTACGTAGTGCTTTCAATGGCGATTATGACTCGCGTTACAAGCAAGGTCTACGATGGAATCGGCAACAGCGGAGATTTTATTCGCGGACTGCACAGCAAGGCGCGGCTTGACCCGGACGAGCGCTACATAGCGCACTTTCCGGAGGACAACACCATTTGGAGTGTTAACAGCGGTTACGGCGGAAATGTTTTGCTCGGCAAAAAATGCTTCGCGTTGCGTATTGCAAGCGTACTCGGCAAAAGGGAGCGTTGGCTCGCGGAACATATGCTGATACTCGGAATAGAGAATCCTCAGGGCAAAACGAAGTACATAGCCGCGGCATTTCCCAGCGCGTGCGGCAAAACGAATCTGGCTATGCTGATTCCGCCGACGGGATACAGTCGGGACGGTTGGAAGGTATGGACAGTCGGCGACGATATAGCGTGGATTCGCCCGCGCAACGGAAAGCTGTACGCGGTTAATCCGGAAAACGGATTCTTCGGAGTAGCGCCGGGAACGAACGCCAAATCAAATCCGAACGCGCTCGCGTCTGCAAAGCGCAATACCATATTTACAAACGTAGTACAGAACCTCGACGACAATACAGTTTGGTGGGAAGGTATGGACAAAAATCCTCCCGAAAACGCCTTGGATTGGCTCGGAAATCCCTGGAACGGCAAAACCGCGGTAACGAAGGGCGCGCATCCGAACAGCCGCTTTACGGCGCCGGCGGTTAACTGCCCCAGTCTTAGCCCGAAATGGGAGAAAGAGGACGGCGTTCCGATTTCAGCTATCATATTCGGAGGACGCCGGGCAAAAACCGCTCCGCTTGTGTATCAGGCTCGCGGGTGGGAACACGGCGTGTTTATCGGTTCGATTATGGGTAGTGAGACTACTGCGGCGGCGTCCGGAGCAATAGGCGTTACGCGCCGCGACCCAATGGCTATGCTGCCTTTCTGCGGCTATGATATGGGCGACTACTGGTTCCACTGGGCGGAGATGTGGAACGACCTTGATCGCATCCCGGAGATTTTTAATGTTAACTGGTTCCGCACGGACGAGAACGGAGAATTCATTTGGCCGGGCTTCGGGGAAAACTTCCGCGTCTTGGAGTGGATACTCAAGCGCGTTGCCGGCGAGGTCGGCGCGGAGGACAGTCCGATCGGCTATCTGCCCAGACCGGAGGATATAAATCTTGACGGTTCCGGTATTGATACCGATACTCTGCGCAAACTGCTTACGATTGACACGGAACTTTGGAAAGACGAGGTCAAGAGTATTAAGGAGTTCTATAAAAAGTTCGATAAAAATAACACCATTCCGGACGCTTTGAAGAAACAGCTTGCAACACTTGAAAAACGGCTTGCCGAAGCGTAATCACATAATCACCGCAAACCGGAGCGAGTTATCTCGCTCCGGTTTGATTTCGCGCTTCGCCTGACTTTTACCGCGTTTCGGCGGAACGTTTATGCCGGACGCTTGCCGACAACATATCGCGCAGTGCCCAATGCGACGCCGTCAGGTCGCTGAACGGCGATTCGGCGTCGATGCCGCCGCGCTCGATATAGGCGTTGATGAGCGTCACCGCCTCGGCGCGGGTGATTGCGCCGTCCGGTCTGAAGGTTCCGTCCGGATAGCCGTTTATCAAGCCTTTGACGAGTGCCGAGACGATGTATCCGTGCGCCCAATGGTCGGCGGAAACGTCGGGAAACGCGTTCGCGCCGCTCTGCGGATCGTTCGCGCCGCGCTCGATAACCGCGGCGAGTTCGGCGCGAGTGAT
>JAITKN010000005.1 GCA_031278415.1 Oscillospiraceae bacterium | reverse complement strand
CGGCGCGAGGGTTATCAGGAGCGCGAGAGCAATCGCGAGCGTAATAAATCGGTGTAAATTTACGTTATTTGACGAAAATCGGGGGGGGGGGGGTAAATTTATTGTTAAATTTTAACATTTAGGGTAAACTCCTTTGAGTGGGTAAATTTTTATATTTGCATTGTACCACGGCGGGATGTGGTTGTCAAGCGTTTTTTTGATGTAGGATTGCGATTGCCCGTTTCTATCCATCCCGATTTAGTTTTGTAACTTTTGTCAATCAAAAGTTATAAAACTAAATCGGGAAGATTTCCGCGCGCGCCTTATTGACAAATTCGCAAATTGTGTTATAATGAGAAAAAACGGAAATGGAGTTTAGCTAATGAAACTGAACAAGAACTTTGACAATTTGAAACAAAGCTACCTATTCGTTGAAATCGCAAAGCGTGTAGAGTCCTACAAAGCCGCTAATCCCGGCGCGGATGTAATACGTCTTGGAATAGGTGACGTGACCCGCCCGCTTACGCCAACTGTTATTGACGCTCTGCACAAGGCAAGCGCGGAGATGGGTACGCCGGAGGGGTTTCGTGGTTACAGTCCCGATAGTGCGGGTTACACGTGGCTGAGAGAGGCAATCGCGAGCTGCTATGAGCAGTCCGGAGTTAACGTTACGCCTGACGAAGTTCAGGTAAATGACGGCGCAAAAAGCGACCTGGGAAACTTCTTTGACGTACTCGGCAGCGTGAACGTGCTTGTGCCGGATCCCGTATATCCGGCATATGTGGACACGAATATTATATTCGGCAACGCGATTTCTTACGTTTCCGGCAACGAAGAAAACGGTTTCCTGCCTATGCCGTCCGATATAAGCGGAACGCGTCCGGATGTCATTTACATTTGCAGTCCGAATAATCCTACCGGCGCCGTGTATGATAAGACTCGGCTGACGGAGTGGGTCAATTACGCGCTTGACAACGACGCTCTGATTCTGTTCGACGCGGCATACGCGGAATTTATCGCCGAGCCGTCACTGCCGAAATCCATTTTTGAGATTGACGGGGCGCGTAAGTGCGCGGTAGAGTTCGGGACGCTAAGCAAAATGGCGGGCTTTACCGGTACACGCTGCGGCTGGACGGTGATACCGGATGAGCTTGAATACGATGGCGCAAAGCTCGGTAAAATGTGGTATCGCCGCCAGAGTGTAAAGTTCAACGGTGTACCGTACATTATTCAACGTGCCGCCGAAGCGGTAATGAGCGCGCAGGGATTGCGGGAAGCGCGCGAACTTATCGGGTACTACCGTGAAAACGCCAAGACGATTACGTCCGCGCTCGACCGCGCCGGCATTAAATATACAGGAGGCGCGAACAGCCCTTACGTCTGGCTGAAATGCGGTCGTCCGAGCTGGGACTATTTTGACTATCTGCTTACCGAAAAAAATATCGTCGGCACACCGGGCGCAGGGTTCGGATCCGGCGGAGAAGGTTGGTTCCGCGTAACGGCGTTCGGAACTCACGAAAACACCGTCAAGGCCGCGGAACGCATTGTCAGCTGATATTGCGCCGCTGAAAAATCCGCCCGAATCCAAACGGATGACAACTTTGATTTTAACATATTACATAAAGGATAAATTACTATGTCAACAAAGTATATTTTTATTACCGGAGGCGTGGTTTCCGGATTAGGCAAAGGGATTACAGGCGCGTCGCTCGGACGGCTTCTTAAACAGCGCGGGCTTAAAGTTCGTATGCAAAAGCTTGACCCATACCTTAATGTAGATCCCGGCACGATGTCGCCGTTTCAGCACGGAGAGGTATTCGTGACGGAAGACGGCACGGAGACCGACCTTGACCTTGGGCATTACGAGCGCTTTGTTGACGAAAACCTTGATGTCACATCAAACATTACCGCGGGCAAGGTATACTGGAGCGTCATCACCAAGGAGCGTAAGGGCGACTATCTTGGCGCGACGGTTCAGGTTATTCCGCATATCACAAATGAGATTAAATCTTTCGTTCACCAAGCCTCGGAGGGCGCGGACGTTGTAATTACCGAAATCGGAGGTACGGTCGGCGACATTGAGGGTCAGCCGTTTTTAGAGGCTATTCGCCAAATACGCGCTGAAGAAGGCAGGAGAAACACGCTTTACATTCACGTATCGTTATTGCCGTTTGTAAGCGGTTCGGAAGAGGTGAAGACGAAGCCGACTCAGCACTCCGTAAAGGAACTTCTGGGCGTTGGGATTCAGCCGGACATTGTAGTCTGCCGCGCCGATCGTCCCATTACGCAGGAGGTACGCGATAAACTTGCGCTGTTCTGCAATATATCCGCCGACTGCGTAATCTACAACCCTACCGCCGAATCGCTCTATGAGGTTCCGCTGATGCTCAGGAGCGAAGGGCTTGACAGAGTCAGCTGTGAGATGCTCGGTATCGAGACGGATCTGTCCGATATGACCGAGTGGATGTCTATGGTAAAACGCCTTAAAAATGCGAAGCGAGAGGTCAAAATAGCCATAGCGGGCAAGTATACCGGTCTGCCGGACGCGTATTTAAGTGTTGTGGAGTCCCTGCGCCACGCCGGAATCGAAAACGACGCCAATGTAAGCGTTAAATGGGTTGATACGGAAATGGTTAACGACGGCAACGCCGCTGAAAATCTGGGCGATTGCAACGGGATTCTTGTGCCGGGCGGATTCGGCGATCGCGGCATTGACGGTATGATTTCCTGCGCTAAGTACGCTCGGGAGAATAATGTACCGTACTTCGGCATCTGTCTCGGACTGCAAATCGCCGTAATAGAGTTTGCGCGTAATATATGCGGATTGGACGGGGCAACCAGCGGCGAGTTCAATCGCGAAGGGACGCACCGCGTTATCGACATAATGGAAACACAGCGCGGAGTAACGAACCTTGGCGGCACAATGCGGCTCGGCAAATACCCTTGTGTACTCAAAGAAGGCACATTTGCCCGAAATGCCTACGGCGCGGAACTCATCAGCGAACGCCATCGGCATCGCTATGAGCTTAACAATGAGTACCGCGCCGTTTTTCAGGAGTATGGTTTACGGCTTGCGGGACTTTCGCCGGACGGTGAACTGTGCGAGATTATTGAGCTTCCCAACTGTAAATGGTTTGTGGGAGTGCAGTTCCACCCCGAATTTAAGTCGCGCCCGAACCGCGCTCACCCGTTGTTCAGGGAGTTTGTTCGGGCTTCGTTGGAGGGCTTAGCGTGAAAAATCGTTTGCCGCTGCTGACAGTAAAAGCGGTCATATTGGTACTGCTGCTCATATTGCCGCTTTCTTCTTGCGTCAGCGCAAAATACACGAAAGAGTATTACGATCTGTTTGACACATACACAAGCGTCGTTAGCTACGGTATGCCGGTATCGGCGGCTATATACGCGGAACTGAAATACTACCACGACCTATTTGATGTGTACAGCGAGAACTTCGATCCGGACGCTCCTGAGGTGCGGGAACTGCTCCGCGTTTGTGAGAAGTATACCGCAGACAGCGATGGCGTGTTCAGCGCGGCACTCGGAGACTATACGGCAATGTGGAAGCAATTTATCGCGGCGGAGCGTCCGCTGCCGACCGAGAGTGAAGTGAGCGCGGTTAAATTGAGCGGCACCCAACCGAAGTACGATTTCGGCGCGGTCGCTAAGGGATATACTCTTGACCGAATGGTTCCCGTTTTAGACGAGCTGGGATTTTCCGGCACTATTTCAATCGGCGGAAGCGTACGCGCCTACGGCAGCCCGAAAATCAAAAGCACTTACGTAATCGGTATTGCCGACCCCGGCGGCGGGATTCGGGACACTATGGAAATCGCGCCCGGACAGGCAGTAGCAACCTCCGGAAACTATGAACGCTATCGCGACTATGAGGGTACGCGCTATCACCACATCATTGACCCGCGCACCGGATATCCGGCGCAAAGCGGCGTTGTCGGAGTTACGATTCTATGCGATTCCGCCGCTGACGCGGACTTCCTGAGTACGGCGGAGTTTATTGAACCATCGGGGCGGTTATTGGAAATGTACAATGCTGAAGCGTATTGGATTTACGAGGAATGACCTGATATTAGTCGCGGCACTTTTGGTGTTTGCGGCGTTCGGGGCTTGGCGCGGCGTTAACATCGGCGTCAGTTCAGCTGTCGCGGAAAAGGTAATTATTCGCGTAAACGGCGAAGTTTTAACGGAGCTGCCTTTGGATGAAGATCGGGAACTCGGCGTTACAGGCTACGATGGCGGCTTCAATGTTGTGACAATCACCAATCGCGAGGTTTATATTCGGGAGGCGGATTGTCCGGATCTGCTGTGCGTCAAACACGCGCCCGCGTCTGAACGCGGCGAGCTTATAGTATGTTTGCCTCATAGAATCGCGGTGGAATTGGAATGAACAGAACGAAGAGTCTTGCCGAAATGGGATTGCTGATCGCGGTTGCCCTTGTGTTAAGCCGAATAGAGAGTTTTTTGCCGCCGCCCGTGCCGAGCGTCCCCGGAATCAAGCTCGGACTGGCGAATTTGCCGACGGTGATACTTCTGTACGATGAAAGGCGATTCCCGCGACCTTATATCAGCGCGATTACTTTATCGGTGTCACGGGTTTTGCTGGCGGGATTTATGTTTTCGGGGCTTTGGAGTACCATATACGCGCTCTCGGGCGCGGCTGTGAGCTTTTTTATTATGTTATTATGTAAGCTGTCAAAAAAATTATCGCTCATCGGCGTAAGCATTGCCGGCGGGACGTCGCACAACTTGGCGCAGCTTGCAATCGCCGCGTTTGTAATGGCTGAACCGCGTCTGCTGTCGCTTTATCCCGTATTGATAATCAGCGGCATTGCAGCCGGATTCCTTGTCGGCATTACGGCAAGGCTGGTTGACCGAATATTATGTTCTTGACATTTGTACAAAAATGAGCTACAATATGTTTGCTTTGTTGACATATAAGTTTATTAGGAGTAACAAATGAACATTTTTGAAAACGCTTTGGAATTTGTCAGACAGGGGAGGGAGTTTTCTGTTCTGTCAAAATACTCGCCGACCGGAATTATCAAGGGAATCTCAGGGCGGAAAGAAGCGGTGCGAGGCGGCTTCAGCAGTTTCGGGGATGAGGGTGCTGAACTGTCTGAGTATTATGCGCTCAAGCCCCGTTTGATTGTGTTCGGCGGCGGACATATTGCTCTGCCCTTAACGTCAATTGGCGCAATGTGCGGCTTTGAGGTTGCGGTTTACGATGATCGTCCGGCGTTTGCTAACGCTAAGCGGTTTCCGTACGCGGCAAAGACGCTTTGCGATTCATTTGACAATGTAGCTAACCATATCGCGCTGTCAGACCGCGATTACGTCGTGATTGTTACCCGAGGGCATCGCAACGACCAAGACTGCCTGCGTTACGTACTGGCTCAAGGCGTGGAACCCTTCTACTGCGGAATGATTGGCAGTAAGCGCAGGGTCGCCATTGTACTTAACCAACTGCGTGACGAAGGTTATCCCGCCGACAGGATTGAAAAAATTAACAGCCCTATCGGACTTGACATCGGCGCGGTAACGCCCGAAGAAATCGCGGTAGCTATTGTGGGACAGCTTATTGAGTACAGGCGCCGCGATGACAGAAGAGGGCATTACCACGGTAATTTTCAATTTGCTCCGGAAGAAATCGAACGGCTTGCGGAGAGCGATGGAGCGGCACTTCTTACCGTGGTTCGTACTGACGGAAGCACCCCGCGTGAGGAGGGTGCGCGAATGATTATTTTCAGCGACGGCAGTACGTTCGGCACTATTGGCGGCGGCTGCAGTGAGGCTGACGCGGCTCGGCAGGCTCGGCAAGTACTCGATACGGAGCGCGGCTGGGGAGTGTACGCTGTCGATATGACCGACGACGCGGACGAGGACGGAATGGTATGCGGCGGTTCTATGAAAGTCCTTATTGAACGCATTTAGCCAATTGTTATTTACCGCATAACCGATTTAGACTGCTTACTAAAATTACCACCTACTGGAGCATAGAACGATGAACACTGTCAGAACTCGATTCGCGCCAAGCCCGACGGGGTATATGCACGTCGGCAACCTTCGCACGGCATTGTATGGTTACCTAATTGCCAAGCACTCGGGCGGAAAATTCATACTCCGCGTTGAGGATACCGACCAAGCGAGATACGTGGAAGGCGCGACGGACGCGATTTACCGCGCCCTTGCCGATTGTGGTATTGTACCTGATGAGGGTCCTAATGAGGGCGGTGACTTCGGACCTTACATACAGTCGGAGCGCAAGGAACTCTACAAAGAGTATGCGGAGAAATTGATTGAGCTTGGCGGGGCATACCGCGATGGCGATGTGATCCGGCAAAAGATTTCGAGTGACGGGGAAACTACGTTCAGCGACCTTGTGTTCGGCGGCATTACGGTACCCAACAGTTCGCCGTCGATGGACGAGGGCGTTCTGCTGAAATCGGACGGACTGCCGACCTATAATCTCGCAAATGTTGTTGACGACCACCTTATGGGAATTACGCACGTAGTTCGCGGGAGCGAGTATATCAGCAGTACGCCTAAATACGCTATGCTATATCAGAAGCTCGGCTGGGAGATGCCGGCGAACATTACGGTGCCGCTGATTATGCGCGACCAAACGCATAAGCTGTCCAAGCGCGCCGGAGACGCGACCTATGAAGATCTGATCAGCGAGGGGTATCTGCCCGAGGCGATAATTAACTACGTCGCGCTGCTTGGCTGGAACCCGTCCGGCGAGTACGCTGAGCAAGAATTCTTCACGCTTGACACGCTTATAAAGGTATTTGAAATCAGCGGTATCTCTAAATCACCGGCGATATTTGATAAGGCGAAACTGAAATACTTTAACGCATGCTATATTCGCCGGTTGCCGCCAAAGCGGTTCGAGGCGTTGGCGGAACCATGGATTACCAAAGTGTTGGGCAGTAAGGTCAGCGCGGATGCGAAGACAAAGATTGCCGCGTTGCTTCAACCGCGCATTGAGACTCTGGCGGATATTGACACGGATAAAATAGGCTTCTTTGCCGAAATTCGGGATTATGATACGGAATTGTTCGTCAACAAGAAAAACAAACTTGACGAAGCGGGGGCGCTGTCTATTCTCGTGAAGCTGTATTCAATGCTTACGGAGTTTAGCGATTGGGATACGCTTGGTGAATTTCTGACAAACTATGCCGAAGCTAATGACATAAGAGTCGGAAAGCTCTATTGGACTTTGCGAGTTGCTTTGTCCGGTCAGGCGGTTACGCCGGGCGGTCCGGCAGACATTGCCGCCATACTCGGTAAAGAGGAAACGCTTAACCGCATTGACGCCGCCATCGGAGTACTGGGCGAATGAAGCGGCGCAGGGTAGGTGTCAGCGCCGGTATTGCGGTCGCGGCGGTCATTCTGCTGGCGGGATTCTTCGGTACGCGTAACACAGACGAACCGGAGTACGACCCGTTGCCGAGCTACGAATCGCCTATTGCGCCGTCACTTTCCGCGGGCAGCGACAGCGCGGAAGCTGAGGACATTCCGCCTGACGTACAGTTTATGACTGTGCCGAATACCACGACTGCGGACTTGGTGCCGCGTTTGCCCGAACAGCTTTTGCCGGAGTATAAGGACGCGGCGTTTACTACCGAAACATTCGGCGGAGCGCAAAAGCGCGGCGGAAGACGCGTAATCGCCGGCAACGAAACCGACGCGGTGATCGCGTATGCCTACAACGACGGCGAAAACGTTCAGCTGATTTATCTTTATTGCGCCAAGGAAGACCTTGAGCAAGCATTGGAAGATCTGAAGATTTTTCTGCAAACATATTAAATAAAATTATACACACCAGACATCCTCGGAAACTGCGTATAATAAGGCGGACGACCGCCGCTGTATATAGATACCGCAAGGGAGGACAACGAAATTAGGCACAGTTTCCGAGGATGTCTGCTGTATTTTCGATTATAAAGGAGCATTATGTATATTGGAGTTGACGTAGGTACTTCCGGCACCAAAGTTATTCTTACCGACGCGAACGCCGAAACGCTTGCGTCTTACGTAGCTGAATATAAGCTTTACAGTCCGCGAAACGGGTATGCGGAGCAGGATGCGCTCGACTGGCGTAATGCCGCGTTCAAGGGGATTCGCGCCGTATTGGAACAGTCCGGAGCGCGCGGCGCGGATGTCAGAGCGATAGGGCTTAGCGGTCAGATGCACGGTTTGGTGCCGCTCAACGCGGATGGTGATCCGCTTAGAAAAGCTATTATCTGGTGCGACCAGCGCTCGGGCGCGGAAGCGGCGCTGCTTACAGAGATTTTTGGGCGCGAGACGCTTATTGAGAAAACCGGAAATCCCGCTATGACCGGCTTTACTGCCGCTAAACTGCTGTGGTTTAAGAATAACGAACCATCCGTTTTCGCGATGTGCAAACACGTATTGCTGCCTAAGGATTATATACGCCTATGTCTTACGGGCGGCTTTGCTACGGACATCAGCGACGCGGCCGGTACTCAGCTTATGAACATCATCAGCGGAGATTGGGATTCGGAACTGCTTGCGGGGCTTGGAATTTCCCGGGAAATATTACCGCGTATACACGAATCGGCGGAACACGTCGGCACGATATCGCAATATGCCGCGTCGCGAACCGGCTTGAAGGCGGGTACGCCTGTAGTTGCCGGCGCGGCGGATAACGCCGCGGCCGCCATCGGATGCGGTATTATATCAGAAGGCAACGCGCTTACGACGCTTGGCAGCAGCGCGGTGATTTATGCGGTCAGCGACAAACCGCGCATAGACGGGCAGGGGAGAGTCCACACCTTGCGGGCGTCGGTGCCGGGAAAGTGGACGATTATGAGTTGCACTCAGGCGGCGGGTATGTCGCTTAAATGGCTGAGGGAGACATTTGGATTTACAGAGACTTATTCGGAGCTTGACAGATTGGCGGCTGAAATCCCCGTGGGCAGCGACAGACTTATTTATCTGCCGTTTTTGAACGGGGAGCGCAGTCCGAATCCCGACCCGGACGCTCGCGGCGTATTCATCGGGCTGAACTCCGCGCATACGAAGGCGAATGTCGTCCGCGCTGTATTGGAGGGCGTCGCGTTTAGCCAGAGAGCGTGTCTGGACGTGTTCCGCGAAATCGGCATCAACATAACTGATATGATTTCTACCGGCGGCGGCTCTAAATCACGACTATGGAGGCAAATTCTGGCTGATTTATACAACTGCCCGGTCAAAGCATTGGGTTCAGACGACGGCGCGGCTATGGGCGCGGCCGTTTTGGCGGGAGCGCGTGGGACAGTCCGAGTGGCTGAGGTCACGGAACCGAGTTCCGACGCGGCAAGGTATGAGGATTTCTACGGCGTTTACAAAAACCTTTACCCCACGCTGAAAAGCACATTCGCCGCGATGGCAAAGTTATGAAGCGCGTCACTATACACACAGACGGCGCGTGTTCCGGAAATCCGGGACCGGGAGGCTGGGGCGCGATACTGCGATATGACGCGGGCGGGAAAAACTATGAACGCGAAATATCCGGAGCGGAGCGCGATACAACCAACAACAGAATGGAGCTGACAGCAGCGATTATGGCACTATCGCTGCTGACGGAGGCTTGCGAGGTCACCTTGTACAGCGACAGCCGCTATCTGGTAGACGGATTGAGCAAAGGCTGGGCTAAGTCGTGGCGGCGGAAAAACTGGCGTAAGTCCGATGGCAAACCCGCGCTTAATACAGACCTATGGGAACGTCTGTTGGAACTTTGCGAATCTCACAACGTCAAACTCATTTGGGTGAAAGGACATTCCGACAACGAATTCAACGAACGCTGTGATGTTCTTGCGGTGAACGCGTACAAGCGCGGTTAATGCTTCGGCAGAAGCTCTCCGGCAGAAGTCACCCAAACCATTGGCGGAAGTCCCGCAAACATCTGCGATCCGTTCGATTCTGCAAAAAAACAGTTGACAATACGGTCAATGTCTGCTAAAATGCGTACTTATGAAAGAGTTTACGATTGAACCTCTGCCCAAAGACGGCGAAAAGCTATTAGACGCGCTGCGGCGCAATTTGCTTGTTGCCACGCGCAGCAAAAACGACTTTGTGTATGTGCTTATGCGGCACGGCAGCTATCTGCTTTATATGCATACACCCGGATTGCCGGGCGGCGCGCAGAAGCGGTTTGAGGTCAACGATAAGTATACCGCGATTATCAAGAACTTTGCAACACTTTGCGATATGGCGTTCGCGGTAGAGTTTGATGAAGGAACAATGGGAATCTACGCGGTACTCGCCGGAGTGGAAGATGCTATACTTGACAGATTCCCCGGAGGAGACCGCAGCTCAGATGGTATGGTGGACTTCGGTGAACTTCTGGATAAAAAGTAAAAAATGTTAAAGCTAATCAATGCTTAAGTATGCGCCTGTGACGGAATTGGCAGACGTGCAAGATTTAGGTTCTTGTGTCAGTAGACGTGGGGGTTCAAGTCCCTTCAGGCGTACCAGCGGCACCTCGCCGCGGACAAATACAGCGGCGCAAAAGCGGTAAGCCATAAAGGCTTACCGCTTTTAGACTAAACCGTCCCCTCGAGGCAGTCGGAAGTCGCTCGGGGGTATCCCCAAGTCGCTTATGTACATCCCAATGTCGCTTATGTATATCCCAACGTCGCTTATGTATATCCCAATGTCGCTTATGTGTATCCCAATGTCGCTTATGTACATCCCAATGTCGCTTATGTACATCCCAATGTCGCTTATGTACATCCCAATCTCGCTTATGTACATCCCAATGTCGCTTATGTACATCCCAATGTCGCTTATGTACATCCCAACGTCGCTTGTGTGTATCCCCAAGTCGCTTGTGTGTATCCCAACGTCGCTTGTGTGTATCCCAACGTCGCTTATGTACATCCCAATGTCGCTTATGTGTATCCCAATGTCGCTTATGTACATCCCAATGTCGCTTATGTACA
>JAITKN010000143.1 GCA_031278415.1 Oscillospiraceae bacterium | reverse complement strand
CGGCTTGACTTACGGTCAAGTGCGGGGATGACTGCAAGAAGGCAGTCCGACTGTTTCGCGTCAGGCACAAGTCGTGTTGCGGGTTAGTACGTAACATCTGAAATTCAAGCATCGTAAATTTACATTAAGGAGGTGTAACAAGTGGAGAGAAAAATCGCTCAGGTCTTAGAACTTGAGTTTCCGAACGACGAAGTAGAAAAGCAGTTTGATAAACTGCTCAAAGTTGTCACGGACAAATCGCCGGAGATGAGTTTAGACCGTATTCGCGCCGCTTACAAATTCGCGCGGAAATACCACGGTGAGCAAGCTCGCGCCGATGGCTCTCCATTTGTTACTCATCCGATTTCAGCCGCGACTATTTTTGCTTCCTACATCGGCATTGACGAGGAATCCTTGTGCGCGTGTCTGCTTCACGACCTTATTGAGGACACGGAGGTCGATTACGCGGATGTTCAGCGTATTTTCGGAGAGAACATCGCGAATTTGGTGGATGGCGTTACTAAGCTGAAACATATTCAATTTCTCGCCAAAGACGAAGAGCAGGTAGGCACCCTGCGCAAGACGCTTCTCGCAACCGCCAAAGATCCGCGCGTTATGCTTATCAAGCTGGCGGATCGGCTGCACAATATGAGCACTCTCGAATACAAAACCCCGGAAAAGCAGCGCGAAAAAGCGGCGGAAACTATTGAGATTTACTCGCCTATCGCGCATAGGTTCGGAATGCAGCGTATCAAGTGGGAACTTGAAGACCGCTCCATCATCTTTCTTGACGCCATTGCGTGCAAAGAGATAAACGATTTCCTTGACAAGCATGGCGACGAACTTGAGGAACTTAGGATTCAGATAAAGGAGCGCATTGAACAAAAACTCAGCGAGTATAATATCAAAGCCGAAGTTCAAAGCCGTATTAAACATCTGTACAGTATTTATCGCAAAATGTACAGTCAGAACAAAACGTTAACGGAGGTTCACGACCTTTGCGCCTTCCGCATAATAGTGGAAGGCGATTCCGTTGCGGAGTGTTATCTCGTACACGGAGCAATGAGCGAGATATTCCGGCCATCGCCGGGCAAGTTTAAGGACTATATAGCCCAGGAAAAGCCAAATGGGTATCGCAGTCTGCACAATACCTACGTCAGCGAAAGCGGGACTTTATTCGAGATACAAATTCGTACGCGAACGATGCATGAGTACGCGGAAAAAGGTGTTGCCGCGCACTGGGCTTATAAGGGCGGCGAAAACCGATTATCGGCTGCGGATTTGCGGCAGTACGAGTGGCTGCGAAATATGCTTTCGGCGCAGGAAGACCTCGGCCCGCGCGAGTTCGCGGAGGCGATTCGCACGGAGATGTTCGCTGACGAGCTTATGGTCTACACACCCAAAGGCAAAGTCGTGATTCTGCCGTCCGGGGCAACGCCGATTGACTTCGCGTATCATGTACACAGCGAACTCGGCAATCACATCGCCGGCGCGAAAGTCAACGGACGCGTGGTTCCCATAGACAGTATTTTGGCGAGTGGAAATATCGTTGAAATCATCAAAAATGAATCCTCACGCGGGCCGAGTCTCGACTGGCTCAACATAGTCAAAAGTCCGGAGGCGCGCGCGAAAATTCGGCAATGGTTCCGACGTGAACGCCGTGACGAAATGATTGCGTTGGGCAAATCGGAGTTCGAGTCCGAAATGAAACGGGCAAGATTTGATATTACCGAGATTAAGCACAGCGGAATTCTGGAAACCGTATTGGAGCGAAGTTCCATAAAGACGCTGGACGATTTATACGCCTCAATCGGCGTTCGCAGCCGAAGCGCGTCGCAAATAGTGAATCGTATCCGTGACGAGGCGCTTAAACGAGTCCGCGATTCGGCGGAAATTGCGGGTCCGGAAATTCCGCTTGAAGATAAACGGATGCCTGATGAACCGGCTACATCAACGTCCGGTGTTATCGTTGACGGGCTGACGGACTGCGCGGTCAAGTTCGCGCGTTGCTGTAATCCTGTGCGCGGAGATGAAATTATCGGGTTTGTTACGCAAGGGCACGGCGTTTCGGTACACCGCAAAGACTGCCCGAATTATATGAACTCCATTATATCGCGCGACAAGAACAGCGGCCGCTGGATTAAGGTGGAATGGTCGGGACGCGTTGTGAATGGCGCGTATCTTACCGGATTTTACGTTACAGCGGATGAACGTGATAATATGTACAGTTATATTATGGATGTTTTGCGTCAATCCAAGGTAGACATTGACTCTCTGAACTATCGCAATAATCGCGACGGAAGCGTTGCGTTCAGTATTGCCGCCAGAGTTCACGACAGCGCTGAATTGGAATCGCTTATCACAAAAATGCGTCAGGTTCGCGGAGTTTCCAATGTCCGCAGGGTCGGCACGGAACGGTTGTAGAGTACACGGAACAAAAGCGCGGTAAGCCCAATTGGCACAGCCCGCATTGCGCGATATAAACTCTTGATAAAAAGAGAAAGGAGTTTTTTCTGAAAACGAGAGAACTCGAAGCCGTTTTGTTGCAATATGTCGTAACCGTCAAATAGGTTTGACGGTTACATTGCAAGTGGCAATTCGCAACCGGTATTTGCATAAACGCAACCAACAGTGGCGACAATTCAAAGCGCGGTTGGTAGATTACAACCGCTGTATGAGGTACAATTATGCCGTCAAAATCAAACGCAAGTAAAGGAGCGGCGAAAATGACTTTTGGGTGTAAATTGCAGGTATTGCGAAAAAAATCCGGACTGTCGCAAGAACAGTTGGCGGAGCAACTGAACGTGTCAAGGCAGTCAATATCAAAATGGGAACTGTCTGAATCAATGCCTGATTCGGAGAACTTAATTAAATTGACTACGCTATTCTCCGTGACGGCGGACTATTTACTGAAAGACGAACACTCCAACAACATGGATATTCCTATTGTAAAAGCTAATGCCGAACACATAAAGTTGCAGTACCGCGATAGGTGGATTCGGATAATTTCGCTTGTAAGTTTCGTGGTGGGCTCAATCGGTGCTGTGACAATGTATATTGTGTCAACAATCGTTCTCTCAAAAAAGTGGATTCCTGATACGTTGGCTTCGGCGGAGTTCGATTCCGTGCTGGAAAATTTGACATCAATAACACCCAACGCAAATTCGCAGCAACTTTATCGAATTCAGGGCGTGCGTGGTAACCTTTGGGCGTTTTTGCAGACATACCATCTTGAAACATTATTCGCGTTGTTTTGTGCTTTGACGCTTATGGGGATAGCTATGCTTTGCTTCGGAAAACATAGCCGAAACTTGAAACGTTATCAGAATGAGAGAGAGGGGACGTAATGAAATGTTTGCGTTATCACGCCCCCATAGGCGTCCCGATTATGCTTTTAGTACGCCGTTAAACGTCGTAAGCGTCAAATAAGAACACCCCTTTTATCGCTCAAGCTTCTGTGATACAATCGGTTTTGACAGGAACGCGACAGCGATCCG
>JAITKN010000141.1 GCA_031278415.1 Oscillospiraceae bacterium | reverse complement strand
TAGGGCGCGCGGAGCTTTGACAGCCGGCGGTCTAAATCTCGGTTTTCTCTTGCATATTGTCGCGGAGAATAACCACCTGCCCGTCCGCCCGCCTGCCGGACGGGCAGGGCAGGCGGGTCGGATGTGTCCTCCGTAAATTGCGGGAGCAGGCACAAAACAAGCCTTTGCCGTCCAAAATCGTTGGCTCCCAAGTCGTTGTCCGTTACCTTTGCGGCGCGGACGATGCCGGTGAATTTCAGCAATTCCTTCAGCTTCCGATAGTTATGGGTTTCCGGCATTATTGCTCTACACTCACCATTTGTATTTGCTCTGTCCGCATTTTCCTTACCTCCGCTTTTCTCTTACATTATACCATTTTTGCGCCGTTTCGCAAGTGGTTAAGATCCTTTTTTCAACACGCCCAAAATATGTAATATTATAATACAATTCTGTGTATTTGCGCGGTGTTCTCCTCGAAAACAGGTATTTTTATCTGTTTTGTGGGGTAGCTGAACAGTAACGGATTTCTCGGGCCTTACGGATTCTTACAAAAAACCGCTTGACAAACCGACGGATTCGCGCTACAATGCGAATATGCGGCGAGCTATGCCGCCGTAAATGTTTTACGCTTCACCCCGCATGACGAGGGAAGCAGTAAGGAGTTCAAAATGGCAAATACCCAAAGGTTCGACACCCGCAAACTGGCACTATTGGCGTTGCTGACGGCAATCACTATCGTGCTTCAACTGCTCGGAGGATTTATCCGGTTCGGCACTTTTCAAATTGCGCTTGTACTTGTTCCGATTGTGGTCGGAGCGGCACTGTGCGGAGTATGGGCAGGCGGATGGCTCGGCGCGGTATTCGGTCTTGTAGTACTGTTCAATGGCGACGCGGCACCTTTCCTGCAAATCAGCGCGTTAGGAACGATCGCTACTGTTATAATTAAAGGCGCGGCGGCGGGCTTGGCATCAGGCGCGGTTTACAAGTTTTTGGGGCGCGGCAATAAATATCTTGCCGTATTGGCGACGGCAGTAGTTGCTCCCGTTGTGAATACAGGGATTTTCGCGCTTGCCGGCTTCGCGATTTTCCTGCCGACAATAGCGGAATGGGCGGGAGGTCGAGAGCATGCGGCGCAGTACATTTTCCTGACGCTTATCGGATTAAATTTTGTTGTGGAGCTTATTGTAAATGTCGTGCTAAGCGGGGTGATATTACGCGTTATTAACATTTGGCATAGCGGAAAGGTCGTATAAAAGATGCTGCTTGCGATTGACGTTGGTAATTCACACATTACCGTAGGTTGTGTTGACGGCGCGGAAATAGGTTACATATTCCGGCTTCGTACCGAACGCAAAAAGACGGCGGATCAGTACTCGGTCGAACTCAGGGCTATCTTCGACTTTAACGGGATCGAAAGCGGCACGTTTGACGGCGCGATCGTCTCATCAGTTGTGCCGAGCGTAACTCCGGCGATTCGCGAGTCAGTTCGGCGGCTCACCGGCTTGTCCGCGATCGTAGTGGGAGCCGGAATAAAAACCGGGCTGAACATACGTATTGAGGATACCGCGGAACTCGGCGCGGACGCCGTATGCGTTTCCGTCGCCGCGCTCGCGCTCTACGGCGCTCCATGCGTCATTGTGGATATGGGTACGGCAACCAAAATATTAGTGCTGGACGAAGCGGGAACGTATATAGGCGGAGCAATCGCGCCGGGAGTGGCTATCAGCGCGGATGCGCTGACAGCGAAAGCGTCCCTGCTGCCGAGCGTATCGCTGGACGCGCCGCGCAAAGCCATCAACGGGGTTACAATCGACGCAATCAAAAGCGGGATCGTATTCGGCGCGGCGGCGATGGTTGACGGAATGTTGCGGCGGTTCGCAAAAGAACTCGGTTATCGTCCGAAAGCGGTGGCGACGGGCGGACTGTCTTCGTACATTATTCCGCATTGCCAAGAGGAAATTATTTCAGACGACACTCTGATTCTTACAGGACTGCGTTTGCTGTACGAAAAGAATCGCAAGTAGTACACGTATAAACTATAACGCTCAACCGATTCGCGAATACAGCGGATCGGTTGAGCGTTAAGCGTGTTCCGCAAGTCGTCTTGCGTCAATACTCCGCTGCAAGGCGATTAGCTTATTGAAGCGCGTTTGCTTTTGCGCTCTGGTAAAAGGATCCGGCATTTCCGCAGCGGGAGTTCCGGGGCGGGGCGAGTATATAAACGTAAACAGTTTATCAAACCGCACCGCGCCGACTATTTTCAGAGTATCTTCAAATTCCGCGTCCGTTTCGCCGGGGAATCCGACGATAATATCTGAGCTGAGGCTTACGTTCGGCGCGAGTTCTTTGAGCCGATTGATTTTTGACAGATACTCCGCTGCGGTGTAACCTCGATTCATTGCCGCGAGGATGCGGTCGCTGCCGCTCTGAAACGGCAGATGCAGGGATTTGTCGACTTTCGACTGCTCCGCGACTACCCGGAACAACTCTTCGCTCGCGTCTTTAGGGTGACTGGTACGGAAATGCAGAGTGAAATCACCCTCAAGCTCCGCGATAGTCCGAAGCAGATCCGAAAAGCGAGTTTCTCCGTATAAATCTCTGCCATAGCTGTTGACATTTTGCCCGAGCAGCGTGATTTTGCGTTTCCCCGCGGCGATAAGCAGCTTCGCCTCGTCGACGACGGCGCGGAACTCGCGGCTGCGCTCTCGACCGCGAATGTACGGAACAACGCAATAGCTGCAAAAGTTATCGCAGCCGTACATAACGTTCAGCCAAGCGTCAGGACCATCCTTGCGGAGCGTGGGAAGACCGTCCACACGCTCTCCGTCACTTTCGCGAACCTCAACTGTTTTGATCTTAGCCGGCGCGTTAAGCGCTTTTTCTAAAATCTCCGGAAGCCGCCAAAGCTCGTGCGGCCCGAACATTACATCTACGTGGCGGTATGACTTCAATACGAGTTCACGAACGCTTTTTTGCTGAACCGCACAGCCGCACAGCGCGATAATCTGTCCCGCGCGCTTAGTGTGAATGAGGTGTCCGACATTGCCGAGTACGCGCTGCTCCGCGTGTTCGCGAACCGCGCAAGTGTTAATTATTATCAGGTCGGCAAGGGATTCGCTGTCTGTAAACGCGTATCCCATTTCGTTTAGCTGACCGCGAATAATCTCGCTGTCAGCCTCATTCTGCTGGCATCCGTATGTGTCCACGAACGCCAAAACAGAGCGATCGGAACCGCGATTGCCGACTCTTATTCGAGCGGCAATCGCGCGTTGTTCGGATAATTGTTCTTCGCTGATTTTGGTCATTGAGTTCATTAGAGGAAGTCAGCCGATACCGATCAACCGTTACTTAAATCTGAAATTGAAGCCGAATTTCTCCTCCGCGTCATAGTTATCGACGCGTGTGGCTTTCCAGTCCTCATAGAATTCGGTAAGCATAGCCTCTCGCGCCTGCCTAATGTCGTTGCGCTCGTCCTCCGCGCCGACATAGTAAACGATGTGGTACGCCTGATTGTCGTTGCTGTCAACGAATATAAGCTCCGTATCACCGTACTTACGCTCAGCATCGAACAGCCACGATTCAAGCTCCGGCGTATATGTTCCCATAGAAATATTCTCGTGCAGACCGCCATCGGACGCGCCCTCGGCACTTTCGATTGACGCGGCAGTCGAGAAGCTGTCTTCCGTAGCCTCGCCGCTCTGCCATTCGCCGTAAATTTTCTCCGCGGCTGCCTTTGCGGTGTTCAGTTCCTCCAACCCGATTTCGCCTGTTTCGCTATTCGCCTGCGCCGTGATTATTATATCGCGGAATGAACGGCGATAATAATCGTTAACATTGCGGCTTACAAGCAACGCGACGGTATAACCCGTGCCGTCCGGAACAACCGTGGTGTCGCCCGGCTTAGTCGCCGGATCCTTCAGCCACTCGAGCAAAGATTCCTCAATGATTGATACCGCGCTGTTTTTGTGAAGTGTACGCTCAAGGTCTTCGTAATCCGCTTTCACGTCCTCCGGAACGAATTCTAAGACCGCTTTGGCGAAATCCTCGCCATCGTGGTTGACGGCGACCTCGTGAGCGTTTTCATACGCGTCGGCGGTGGCTTCGTCCTGCGTGATTCCGTTTTCCTCATCGGCAAGACCTTCAAACGTGTACGAATAGTATGTGTACAGGTCAAACTCATCGGCGTTTTCCGTGTAGTAAGCCGTTAGGTCATCGTCGGTAAGTTCATCGCTGCGGCTATTGACTAAATACTGCTGATACGCGCCCGCGTACACAATCTTATCAAGCAGTCCGCGCAAGATATCTTCGTTCATACCCTTCCCGAATGTCGAGCGCAGATAATCATCAAAATCGCTGTAACCCGACGCGGTCACCATCCCGCGCAAAGAGGAAATCTGGTCGTCAGCGGGGATTATATCGGTGTAGTCTTCATCGCCCTCCACCATCGCAAGATCGAACTTCTCCGCCTTGCCGTAGTCGTAGAGCATACTTACCTCTTTCATCTGCGTAAGCGCTTGCTCGCGGAGATATTCCTCCCAAGTACCCTCACCGAACCACGATTGTTGTTTACTTAATGGTGTGCCGGAGTCTAAGTATTGCGAGTACGGGCTGAATGCCATATTGAAAAAATAGTTATACTCCAACGCGGAGTATTCGTGCCCGCCGATTATAACCGCCGGAACGGACTTGTAAAACAGCGGAGAGTTAAACAGCAGCGCCGCCGCTATGCCCAACACCACAACAACCGCGATGCTCCGAGCGATTATACGTCCCGCTTTACCTGACTTGCCGCTGTAATATTTTGCGCCGCTCCTCTTAAGAGGTTCCGCCGCGCGCTCCGCGCGTGCCTCGGCACGGATCTTTTTTTGCTGTTTTGCGCTCACGTTAAAATCTTCCTTTGGTTTCAAAATAATAGTAGCGTAATTATACACGCGCCCGCGCCCCTTGTCAAGCAATTTTTTGCGAGATCCGACATCGGCGGCGAATTGAAGATTACCACTCGGCATAATCTATCGGCGCGTCCTTCGCGAAGTCGGCGCGGCGCGCATATTTATCCTAAAATAATCAAACAATACTTCATATTAAAACCGAATTCGGAGGGTTGTATGATGTACAAGATGACAAATGAGGAATATCAACAATACGCCGCGCTGAAGTCGCCGCCGTCGCCGCTCGCAAAAGACGTAGTCAAGGCGTTTATCGCCGGCGGAATTATCTGCGCGGCCGCGCAAGTTATAACAGAGTTATTGGGAAGCCGTATCTCAGATACAAAACTTGTATCGTCACTCACGAGCGTGACGATGATATTCTTCGGAGTGCTGCTTACCGCGCTCGGATTGTACGACAAGCTCGCTAAGTTCGGAGGCGCGGGAACGCTTGTCCCTATAACGGGGTTTGCCAACAGCATCGCGTCGCCGGCTATCGAGTTCAAGACAGAGGGTCTTGTAAGCGGGATGGGGGCAAAGATGTTCGTCATCGCCGGACCGGTACTCGTCTTCGGCATAACGGCAAGCGTGGTTTACGGGCTGGTTTATTATCTGATGAAATAAGCTGAGATAAGCATACGCGCCGCTCGCAACCACATATAAGCGACTTGCGAACAGTCGCAAACGACTTGCGAACAGTCGCGAGCGACTTGCGAATAGTCGCAAACGACTTGCGAATAGTCGCGAGCGACTTGCGAACAGTCGCAAACGACTTGCGAACAGTCGCAAACGACTTGCGAACAGTCGCAAGCGACGCGCGAACAGTCGCAAACGACTTGCGAACAGTCGCAAACGACTTGCGAATAGTCGCAAGCGACGCGCGAATAGTCGCAAGCGACTTGCGAACAGTCGCAAGCGACGTGCGAATAGTCGCAAACGACGTGCGAACAGTCGCAAACGACTTCGCGCCACAATACCGGCGGACGAGGCAATTATTATATTGTTACGATTACCGTAGTGCCCTCGCCCTCGTGGCTTTGCAGCTCTACGGAGCCGCCGTGAATAATAGCTATGTGTTTGACAATGGCAAGACCCAGTCCGGTGCCGTCAAT
>JAITKN010000040.1 GCA_031278415.1 Oscillospiraceae bacterium | reverse complement strand
TTTGATGCCAAAAACCACAATATACAGATTGTTTTTGACGTGTACTGCACCATATGTGGTATGTGGTTGATATAGCGGGTTCATATCAACCCTTATTAGACTATCACCAATTCATATCGATATTTTTGTGCAACTTGCCGACACAAATAGCTTCCGCGCCGCGATTATCGCTGTTCCGCAACGTACATAGACACTCGCGACTGAATCACCGCCGCTGTGTCCTCCGCCGTCTTAGAACCGGCAAGGTACGCCAACGCTTCCTCGACGATGATGTCGTAGAGCGCGTAGTCGATACGATAGAGCGTATGCGAGTCTTCCAGAAGGGAAATCAGTTTGTCGTATCGCGGCATAATGTAATCAAATTGCTGCCCGGTCTCTCTACGCCTTTCGATAGTATCTTGCAAATATTTTAACTGCCATTTGGAATTGGATTTAATCAAACGGGAAAAGAGCATTGCCTGATATTCCTCTCCGAACATAGTGCGCACAAATTCCCACGCGCCGTCCGGATCGGCACAGGCAGATGAAATTGCCAGGAACGGACCTTCTCCGGCAATCATACCGCGCTCACGTTGATTGTTCGGCAAACCGGTCAATATGATGTCATCCTCCCAGTTGACCAAAGCCCATTCGTCTTCTAAATCCAATAACGGCGAAATCCACAGCGATGTCGGATAGAGAAGATAATTATCGGTATTATGAAAATCAGCAGATATATCGGCGGAATTTTCACCAAGACGAAAACGTTTTAACATTTCAAGCAACGCAATAAAATCCGCGCTTTCAAAATCGCAGGTACCCGTGTCCCAGTTGATAAATTTTTCCGCGTAGTACGCGCAAAAATTATGTTTTAAGAAATATTCCGCGGATACATCATAGATATATGGTATGTTATTCTCATCTGCTATCTTTATCGCTTCGTCAGGCATCAATCCTGTTTCACTACTTATAATCGGCTTTTTTGCGATAGCGGTATAAATTTGAAACTTGCTCAGCGTGTGATAAATATGTCCGTCTATGTCAAGCGCATCCCAAATATAAGGATAAATATCTTCACGATTGAACGTTTCGTCCGCGTCAATGAGCGGATTCAAATCCAAAAACAATCCCTTTCGGGCGTATAATTCCACAGGCAAAGAAGATACGTCAATAATATCCGGTATGTTACCGGTAGTAACATCTAATATAAACTTTTGAACCCCTGAGGAATCGTTGGCAAAACCATAGAAGTAATCAAGTGTGCGGGTATCATATTGAACCACTTCGATTTTGTATTTGACGTTACTGCGGTTGAAATCAGAAATATGCGTCATAAACGTACCATCCGTATCAGCAGTAAACAGCGCGAGCTTAAGAACGGTCTTCTCGGATACGTCGGCTTGATCCAACGGCATTATATGAAAAGCCTCATTTTTGTTTTTCTTTGCGTGATAGATAACGCCATACAAGTCTGAGCTGTCAGGAATCTGTATCATAGTATTTGTATAAGTTGCCGCTAAATCAATGTCAATATAGTCAAATAATTTCGTTATCGTTTTACTTACCGCATTGATTCCATACAGTATATTGTCAGCACGATAAAGCAAATTATACTCCCCGCCGCCGTCATAAACGGCATAGTTGGAAGATGGTCTCGGAAGTTCCATAATAGTCTGCGCGTTTTTTTCCTTTTGGGATACCAAAGCAATTTGAAATTTGCCGTTTAGCGTCACAAGCGCATAAATGTTATTGTCAGCGTCAACGGCAATCAAATGAATCGACGCGTTAGTTTCTATCTTGTGCCTTTTGCCGGTTGCGCTGTCAATCGCAGTAAGCGCGCCATCGGACCAAAAGTAAAGGTTTTTGTCCGTATCGAACTTCGCAATTCCGCCGAACAGCGCGTCATTATAAACGGTCTGCTCGGCGATATCCCGTCCGCCGCTGTCAACGGTTCGGATAACAGACATTTTTATTTTTTCATCCCAAGGAGCAGTCTCGCAAACCAACAAACTTCCGCTCACAACCTGCAACCCTACGATATAGCAATCCTCGTTCGGTTTATAGTCAAGGTGAGCAATTTCATTTTCGCTCGGGTCATAGAAATATAATTTATTTTCTGACGTGAAATATAAATTATCTCCAAATAAAACCATTGCGTCTATATTGTAATCTGAAAATACTGACAATTTTTCGGCATAGTAGTCAATATTGCTTAAAGCAGTCGCTTGCGGCACTGCGCTTGCCGGGACATCGGGTTCTGTTTTGCTGCCGCAAGCGGACAGCATTGTAAATGCCAGCGCGGCAATAAGTAAAAGAGATAATCTTTGTTTCATAATGTTCAACCCTCAACCCGATTCAATCATTTTTACATTTTTATACGATAACAGCTTTGGGGACGAAAGACGCCCCCAAAGTAGATTTTCAAATCAGCGCGAATAATACGGAATTGCCTGTGTATCGTAATCTATATTTGTGCTGTTTATAGTAGAATCATTTTGTCCTCTGATCTGAACAGTACCCGTCCCGGGATTTATCCCCCACATAGCACCGCCGGTGGTATTAATCCGCCATGTAGTTCCGGGCTGATAAGCTCCGCCTATTGATATCCACACATCAATAGGCGCATAGCCCGGACCGCCGTAGTAGTTTGCCGTAATATCAATCGTTGCGCCGCATTTAGTCGAATTTATGTTTTCGGTTGATAAAGTTTTTTCGACTCCGCACGGCATCGAAAACGCAGTCCGACTTACCGCCAAGACGCTTAATCCCGCGCTTAACATAACCGCACATACCGGAAAGATACTGATAATCCGCTTTTTGCTTTTAACATTGATTTTCCTCCGGAAATTTTTTTAAGTTGCAACTTTATTTACAACATAACACATATTTTCCAATTGTCAAGCGATTTTTACAAATTTGTGCAAAATTTACAAATTGGGTCTGTTGAAAATTTCGGACAAAAATGCGAATCAGGGTCAAATTTTATGGTGATAGTCTAAATAAGGGTTGATATCAACCCGCTATATCAACCACATACCACATATGGCGCAGTACACGTCAAAAACAATCTGTATATTGTGGTTTTTGGCATCAAAATTTGGGTTTGGTATTTCATCAACTCTATTTGTGACTATCACCAATATTATACGAAAACACGTAATAAATTCTATCAAAACCCGCCTTGACATCCTCGGCGTCAAACGCCCAATTTCTCGCCTGCTTTTCGACAACCTCCTCGACCCAACAAACATCATTCCCTTCCTCAATCCTAAATAGTTACAAAACTAAATCGGGCTGATCACGGCGAAAATCCGCTTGACAAACGGCGCGGACCGGGGTATAATGGCAAAAACAGAAACGATTAGGCGGCATATATTAAGAGCGCAGTCACCGCAATAACATATCGAAACGCGCGCGTTTCCGCGTATGTCGGGAGCAAGTTATACCGCTAACGGAATCCGCGAGACTAACAGCCCAAATTACATGCGAGGACACAATGAAAATTTTGATTATTGAAGACGATATTACAATCAGGTCGGAACTCAAAAGCCTCCTGGAAAGGTATAATTATCAGGTTATCGCCGCGGAATCCTTTGAAAACCTGCCTCAAACCGCCGCCGACGCCGCGCCTGATCTAATCCTGTTGGATCTGGGATTGCCTCTGCGGGACGGATATTATGTTTGCCGGGAAATTCGTAAAAGTTCCGGTGTTCCCATAATTGTGGTGACAAGCCGCAATACGGAAATCGACGAGCTGACGAGTATGAACCTAGGCGCGGACGACTTCATAACCAAACCATATAATACGCAAATCCTTCTCGCCAGAATCGAAAATGTACTGCGCCGCGCCTATGGCGCGCTCTCGGAAAATACTATACAATACGGCGGCGCCGTTCTGAACCTCAGCGACAGTACGATAATCGCGAACGGCAAAACGTTGGAACTCACCAAAAACGAAACGCGTGTACTTCGGCTGCTGATGACAGAGCAAGGCAAAATAATTTCCCGCAATCAAATTATGGAAGAACTGTGGCAGACAGACGAATTTGTTGACGACAACACTCTGACCGTTAATATTAACCGCTTGCGCAAAAAGCTGAGCGAAACAGGATTGACCGATTTTATACGAACCAAGAGGGGTCAGGGATACATAATATGAGCGAATTCTCTTTCCGGCGCGATAAACTGTTCTTTTGTATAATTACAGTATTGACCGCGGCTTTCGGAGGCGTCATTGTATGGGCGCTGAACGGTCCGATTTCCGTAATTATTTTAACCTGCGGATTGTATCTGCTGGGCGGCGCTGTTTCCGTCTTGCGGGAGTACGCCGCTAAGCGAGCCTACTATAACGGTATTTATTCGCTGTTGGATTCGCTGCGCGAGAAATTCTATATCGCGGATGTTATGCCTCCGCCCGTATTCTGGGAAAGTAGGATTTTGGCGGATGTTCTGCAAACCGCGTGTAAGTCAATGAACGATGAAATTGCCGCGAATATGAAAGATAACCGCGAATACCGTGAGTATATCGAACTGTGGGTGCATGAGATTAAAACTCCTATCAGCGGCGCACAGCTGATCTGCGCCAACAATGGTTATGAAGACCTCTCCGCCGAGCTAACCAAAATCGAGCGGTATGTTGAGCAGGCACTGTTTTACGCGCGCAGCGGTACTGTCGAAAAGGACTACGTTATTAAAGACGTCAATCTTAAAGATCTTATACACTCGCTGATTAAAGAAAACGCCAAGATACTGATTTCGCGAAAAATCAAGGTAGACGTACATGCCGGCGGAACAGTTTACTCGGACCCTAAATGGTTGACTTTCATCTTACGGCAGCTGTTGGATAACGCTGTTAAATACGGCGCGAAAACGCTTTCGTTCGATTATGAGGGCAGGACGCTGAACATTCGGGATGATGGTATAGGCATTTCCGCCGCTGACTTGCCGCGCGTTTTTGACAGAGGATTTACGGGTGAAAATGGGCGCGGCACCGTAAAATCCACGGGAATGGGCTTGTATATATGCAAGGAACTGTGCCGGAAAATGGGACTGGAAATTTCCGCGCGCTCCGAATCCGGTGCTGGAACGGTTATTTCAGTCGTATTCCCGCAAAACCCTTATGTGACACTTTTGTAAGGTTACTGTAAGTCAAATCTATGGCACAAGCCTCTTGATATATGTTAATATACATTTACAAAAATCATTTCAGGAGGCTCATACTAATATGAATACGCTTAAAAACAGGTTCGGCTTGAATGCCGCAGCCATCAAAATAATTGCGATCGTTCTTATGGTCGCTGACCACGTCCATCAGATGTTCGCGATGTCCGGAGCGCCGAACTGGCTTACTTGGCTTGGCAGACCGGTAATGATTATGTTCCTTTTCGCGTCGGCGGAAAGCTTTTATTACACGCGGAATAAGCGGAAGTATTTGACGCGCTTGTTAGTATTTTGCCTGGCGATGTCAGTCGCCGGCGCGATCTTGCAGATTAAACTGCAATTTCCCGTGTTAGAAACCGGCGAAACGGTTACGCTGATGAATAACGCGTTCGGAACTTTCTTTGTTGCCGGATTGTATATGCTGTTTTGGGATATGCTTACTGACGGAATCAAAAATCGCAAAGCCGGTAAAATCGCAGGCGCGGTTTTAGTTTTTGCCGTTCCGCTTCTGACTTACTTTCCCATTCAGCTCATAACTTTAAACTTTGATTATTTTATGCAGCGTATGTCAATCGGTCAGTTAAGCGTTCTGTTAAGCGTCTGCGCGTCTCTGCCGAGTTTAATGACGGTCGAGGGCGGTCCGTTAATTGTGCTGCTGGGTCTGCTGTTTTATATATTCCGCAGATGGCGATGGGCGCAGGTGGCGTTACTGGCGGCAATGAGCATCGCGTACTTCTTTATGGGTCGCGATAGCAACTCTGTTCAGTGGCTGATGATATTCGCCGCGATCCCGATGCTTCTGTATAACGGAGAAAAGGGGCGGAGTATGAAGTGGTTTTTCTACGTATTCTATCCGGCGCACATATACTTGCTCTACATTGCCGCTTGGCTGTCTATACGATAACGTCCGCAACCGGAAGGAGAAATTTACATGCAACCGATTTTACAGGTCAAAAATTTAGAAAAGGTTTACGGCGGCAAGGGCAACGTATCTAAGGCTTTGAACGGCGTTACTTTTAACGTCGATCAGGGCGAGTATGTCGGGGTTATGGGCGCGTCCGGCAGCGGGAAGACCAGTCTGCTGAATTGCGTTTCGACCATTGACAGCGCAACCGCCGGTAAAATATATATAGACGGCGAGGATATTACCGCGCTCAAGGGCGGACAGCTTGCGCGTTTTCGATCTCATAAGTTGGGGTTTATATTTCAGGAATATAATCTGCTCGACACCTTAACCGCGTTCGAGAACATAGCGCTGGCACTCACAATTATAAAACACAGCCCGAAAGATGTGACTCGCGCGGTTTACGCGATCGCCGAGAAGCTCAGCGTTACAGATATTCTGAACAAATACCCGATTCAGATGTCGGGCGGACAGCGCCAGCGGATCGCCTCTGCCAGGGCGATTGTTACTGATCCTTCGCTTGTGCTGGCGGATGAACCTACCGGCGCGCTTGACAGCAAATCCGCTAAGGCGCTGTTGGAAAGCCTCAGAGTTATGGTAAATGAACTGCGCAGCACTATTTTGATGGTTACACACGACCCTTTTGCCGCAAGCTACTGCGATCGTATTCTGTTTATTCGCGACGGTTCGATATTTACGGAACTGATACGCGGCGGCGACAGCCGCAAGGACTTCTTCGACAAAATCATCGAGGTAGTCGCGGTACTCGGAGGCGAATAATATGAACGTTTTTACCTTAGCGGTTCGCAACGTCCGCAAGAGTTTTAAGGATTACGGTATATATTTCCTTACTGTCGCGCTCGGAGTGGCAATATTCTACGTATTCAATTCTATCGCAAGTCAAAGCGTTATGATGGAAATAGACAAGCAGCTCTACGACTCGCTGAAAGGCATAAGCACGGTTATGGACATGCTGTCATTTCTGGTGGCGGCTATTTTCGGATTCTTGATACTGTATGCCAACGCGTTCATTCTGCGGCGCCGCAAGAATGAATTAGGCTTATACACCATTCTGGGTATGAGTAAAATCAAAATTTCCGCTGTACTGACCTGCGAGACGCTTTTGGTCGGAGTAATATCCTTAGCCGCCGGATTGGCGCTTGGCGTATGCCTTTCACAGGGGATGGCATTGGTAACGGCGAAGTTGTTAGGCGTAAGCGTGGTTCGATTTGCGTTTGTGTTCTCGGGCGATGCTATGGCGAAAAGTATTCGCTGCTTCGCCATAGCGTTTCTGATTGTCATTCTGTTCAGCGTAGTCAATTTGAATACTCGAAAGCTGTTGGATTTGCTGTATGCGGACAAGAAGAACGCGCAATTGTTAAAATTGCCTTTATGGGTTTCGGCTGCGGTATTCATGGTTAGCGTGAGTTCTATTGCGACCGCGTATTATTTGGTGTTAAACACGGGGCTTGTAAATTTTTTCACCGGAAGCGCGACCGCAGCATTTTGCGGCTCGATTGTGCTGGGAACCGCCGGGACGTTTATGTTCTTTTTCTCGTTGTCCGGATTCCTCCTGAAGTTGATTTCAAAGCTCAATGGCATATACTTCAAGCGGTTGAATATGTTTACGCTTAAACAGCTCAACCGAAAAATTCACACCGCGTGGGTTTCTATGTCCTTTGTCTGCCTGATGTTGTTCATGGCTATTTCCGCCATATCCGTCGGAAGCTCACTGGCGGCAGCTATACGGGCATACAGGGCGGACGAACTTACTACATCTATAGCCGTATCTTATACGACTACGTATCTGGGCATAGTATTCCTGATATCCTGCGCCGTAGTGCTGACAATAGCTCAACTTTCCGAGGCAAGCGACAATCATACCCGCTACCGGTTACTCTCTAAATTAGGCGCCGACCACAAGGCGCTGGCGGGCAGCGTATTTCAGCAAGTGTCCATTTATTTTGCCGCGCCGCTGATGTTGGCTGTTATTCACTCCGTAGTTGGCATAAAGGCAATGAGCATCTTTGCCGAGGCGTTAGGCAGCCGCAATATTTTCGCTATGAGCCTGACATCCGGAGGGGCAATCGTTTTGATTTACGGCGGATATTTTTTAGTGACCTACTTCAACGCAAAGAAAATCGCGCTGAGATAACAGACTCTACAAGACGCAAACCCGCCCATACGGCAACGCCGTCAGATCTCCGCGGAACTCCCCGCACTTTGTGTAGTACACTACACACTTTGCGTATTGCAGTACACGCTTTGTGTATTGCAGTACACACTTTGTGTATTGCAGTACACGCTTTGTGTATTGCAGTACACACTTTGCGTATTGCAGTACACACTTTGTGTATTGCAGTACACACTTTGTGTATTGCAGTACACACTTTGTGTATTGCAGTACACACTTTGCGTATTGCAGTACACGCTTTGTGTATTGCAGTACACACTTTGTGTATTGCAGTACACACTTTGTGTATTGCAGTACACGCTTTGTGTATTGCAGTACACACTTCGTGTAGTACACTACACACTTTGCGTATTGCAGTACACACATTGCGGATAGCTCTACACACATTGTGTAGAGCTATCCGCACTTTGGGGAGAACGTTTTGCCAAAACTTCGGTAGGCGTTCGGACGCGCCGCGCCGTTCGGCAGCAATTGGGGAAGATTCCTGCTTTCGGGCGCGCGCTTTGCGTCAGTTCAGCGTAGAAGGATTTTGCGCAAGGGTCGGATCTATCGTCAGAGATTTCTCACAAATACCGGCGCGGCGGTCTTCCGCGCAAGCTCGAGCAGCGCGGAGTTGGCTTTAAGAAGTTCGAAGTTGGAGCCGAGCTTCATATGCGGATGTATCGCTCCGGCAACACGCGGGAACAGGATTTTGCGGTCGCCGTCGAAGTCGATTAGGAATAGCAAGTACGGCTTCGCCCGAACCTCTTGCCGCGCCGCGAGTATGTACGCCTCGAATACTTCCATACCGCTGCTTTTCAACGCGGAAGCAAACGCGCTCGCAAGCACGGGAGGGTACTTCGCCGCGCCGAGTATCAGCGCGCCGCGATGCTCAACGCGCTCGTGCGTCATTCCGGTCGCGGAGTTCTCTATCGCCGACAGCGTTTCCGGACGCAGAATCAGTGACATTCCGAACGGGTTTATCACAATTCCCGCAAGGTTAACATCGTCCGTGACGATCCCGTGCAACAGCTCAAACGTAACAACCTCCGCGCCGCCGTGAGGGTAACTCCACTTCGCGAACTGAACCTCCGATGTGAACGCCGCGAGAAACCACTCGCCGTACTGAGTTGAGAGCAGCGACAAACCGATCCCCTCGGGTCTGCGCGGCGCAAGGTAACTTGATGCGCGGAGCTTCCGCGTGAAGTCCGCGTTGCCGCCTCCGCGCGCGGCGGCAAGCTGCTCGTCCCAGTCGTCAAACGGGACGAAGCCGGTCATATAGGTATTGTCCATTGGTCCCCTTCTGTGAATACATCGCGTATTCACGCTTGCGGTGTCGGTTACCGCGTTCGACGCGAGCACCCGGGTCGGTTATTCCGGTTACGCCCGCGTCGTTTCAGAACATATACAGGGCGGCGCGATTGTTCCCCTGATTCGCGCCGCCCCGTTCTCGCGTTAGCCCTCGATGTATCGCCGAAGGATCGCCGCGACCTCGCTGCGCTTGACGTCGTCACGCGGACGAAGTCCGTTCGCGTCGCCTTGCAGTATGCCGCGCTCGATCGCCCACGCGACCGCGTCTCGCGCCCAGTCGGAGATTTGCGCGGAGTCCGTGTAGCCGGAGCTTTGCGGGGCGTCGGGGACGCCGCCCCCTACGTAGGCGTCGGGTTCCCCGGCGTATCGCCACAGGATCGTCACAAGCTGCTCACGCGTGATCGAAGCGGTCGGGTTTGCGCCGTCCGTGAGACCTTCCGCGGTCGCCCAGTCCCACACCGCCTGATACCACGGGCTGGAGTTCTCGTTCGCGGCGGGCGCGTCCTCGAGTCGTGCCAGAATCGTAACCCACTCGGCGCGAGTCGTCGCGTCCTCGGGCGCGAAAGTTCCGGTGTCGCCCTTACCCTTCATCAAGCCCTGCGCCGTCACGAAGGCGACGTCGGACGCGTACCAGCTCGTCTCGAGCACATCGCCGTAGACCTCGCTGATCGTCTCAGCGGTGATTGCGTCCGCGGACTCCGCTGTCGTGTCCGGTACCGCGCTCGGTATCGGCGTAGGCGTAGGCGTCGGCGTTGCGGAAGTTCCGCCGCCGCTCGGAGCGGATGGACGCGGCTTCTCGTCGTCGTCATAGTCGATTCTGCCGACATTGTGGTTATCTTCGGGTTCGGGCGGATCGGCGAACTCCAGAGCCGACACGCCGTCAAGCAATTTCGCAACTGCCGCGCGAGCTGCGTCAAGCGCGTCGTCGGATGTCTCTTCCTCGCCGTGTTCGGTCAACGCCGCTACGGCGTCGGAAGCCGCGTCGAGCGCGGTCTCGAACACTTCCCAACTGTCAGCCGTGAAGTCATCCGCGTCCAGATCGTCACGTAAGCGTACAAACATCCCG
>JAITKN010000104.1 GCA_031278415.1 Oscillospiraceae bacterium | reverse complement strand
GGCGAGTCGTAAAAGGGCTAAAAAAACGTCGTATAACAGGTCTGTATGCGCTTCGCCGCCGGTAGGCGGCTCGGCCTCCGCAACGGCTAGGTCATTGCGCTACGCTCCATTCCCACGCCGTTGCTCCGGCACAGTTTGTCGGCCCTGGTCTTTGCTTCGCAAAGCCCTTATCCGGGCCGCCAAACCGTCGTAAACAGCCGAAACGTTAGGCGCAAGTTTTTGGTGATAGTCTAAATAAGGGTTGATATCAACCCTTATTTAGACTATCACTTTCGATATTAAACGCCGCCATGAAAGCAGGCATAATTTTTAACTTATACACCTTTCCTGAGCACAGAAAGCAAGAACTACTGTAGTTTGCGCAAGAAAGTCCGGCTGGAGAAGTAACGTTCGGGAAAAAGGCGTAATAGAAGGTATAAGGACGCCTAACGAGATCCGTGTTGGCGGAGGTTTTTCCGGCGGATCGCAAAAGACGATGGCAAGACAAAGCCCGCCGGTCGACAATACTTCAAAAACAGACAGACAATACTCTACGGACTTTACTTTGGCAAACTTCTGCCGGACTTACGTCTCTTGTTCCTCGCCTATACCGGACTTTAACTTGTCACTTCACGTCCGGATTTTTCCGAGTCACGTTTTCAACATTGCAATCAAGCGGTCAAAAAGGAATCCCGTATCGAGAGGGCCTCCGCGGGCTTCCGGGTGAAATTGCGCGCTGAACCCCGGAAAATCGGTGTAATCAATGCCCTCACAAGTACCGTCATTGATGTTGACGTAGCGGAGTTTCGCGCCGCTCGGCAGAGAATCGGAATTAACGGCGTAGCCGTGATTTTGACTTGTGATAAATGTCCGTCCGTTCTCTAAATCGCGAACAGGGTGATTTGCGCCGCGATGCCCGTACTTCAGTTTCTCGACCGATGCGCCGCGGGCTAACGCAAGCAATTGATGTCCGAGACAAATCCCCATAATCGGCGTTCCGCTGTCGCTCAGCTTCGCTATCTCCGCGATTAGCGCGGTATTCTCACGCGGGTCGCCGGGCCCGTTACTAAGCAGAACCGCGTCCGGATTCTCGGCGAGGATTTGCTCGCATCCGGCATCGCCGGGCATGCGAATAACCGTAACGCCGCGCCGAAGCAGATTATCAATCTGCGCCAGTTTTAATCCGAAGTCCCATAGCACAACGCGTTTTAAGCCGATTCCGTCGTGCGGAGTCAGTTCCGTCCGCGGATAGCCGCGCACCTGCGCTAAAGCGTCGCGAACCTCGTATTGTTTCAACTCCTGAACGTCAACGCCGCTTGGGTCAAGTGTAATCGCGCCGTTCATAACGCCGCGCTCCCTCAAAATCCGCGTAAGTTCTCTTGTGTCAATACCGCAAATCGCCGGGATTCCGCGCGATTTCAGAAAAGCAGAGATCGAACCCTGACTGCGGAAGTTACTTGGTTCTTCGCTTGGAGTTTTGACAATGTAGCCCTTGACGTAACTGCGTCCGCTTTCCTCGTCCTCGGCATTAACACCGTAGTTACCGATAAGAGGGAAAGTCTGCGTGACAATCTGACCGGCATAACTGGGGTCGGTCAGCGTTTCCAGATACCCGGTCATAGCCGTTGTAAATACGACTTCCCCAATTGTCCGGGTTATGTCGGCGCCAAAGGACACGCCCTCAAATATTTTCCCGTTTTCAAGCACCAGATAGGCTTTCATTATTTTCCTCCAAACGTAACCGTTCCGCTGTCTGATGACTGCGGTAATTTGTTTTCATCGTAAGTTTTCAAAATCCCGAGCGCAACTTCACGCTTAGATATGCGCATGTTCATTGCCTGCCGCTCTAATAACCTATGCGCTTCCGGCTCCGTTATTTTAAGGTTAGCTACCAAGGTTAGTTTAGCGCGGTCGAACAGCTTCGTGTCCTCAAGTTTGATCGTCAGACCTTCAATGCGCCTACGTAGTGAGCGCAATGTTTTCAGTACAGAGTTGAATACCATAATGTTGATAGGTTTCGCCAGCGTGATTACTCCGCGCGGTTCCGCAATCGCCTCCGTTTGCTCGAATCGCTCCTTTTTGACGATAAGGAAAGTAATAGTCTTTTTAGCCGCGCCGATAGCGAAACTCGTTCCGAATTCGTCTTTAAGAGGAGTATCGACAATCAGAAGTGAGTAGTCAGACTGCGCCAAGCACGACAAAGCGATCTCCGCAGAACACACTACTTCGACCTCGGCATCGGGGAAAAGCTCGGAGAAGAACTTGCCGCCCTTATCACTGCCGGAAACTATCAACACTCTTTCAGACATACAAATTAAAAAATCAAATGGTTAATCAGTTTGTGATATAACATTCGCGGATGAATAAGTCCGGAATCGTTAATTGTTGACATACAATTGGTGGTAGGGGTTTTTACTGTCGGGGGTAAGCAGAATGTAATCGTCGGCAAATAAGCTTTCCGCATCGCCGCCGAAGTAACCGGTAAACTCATCCAACAACGGCTTCAAAATTGCCTTTTCCTCAGCTGATGCCGTTTTAACCGAGACTTGCGGCGGTATTTCTTCCGGTATCTCCGCGCCGCGAATGAAAATCTTGCCGCCGTGCATTCCGGTGCCGGTAAATCGCCCTATTTGCTCCCGATTCAGACGAAGCGCGACCAGTATTCCGCCCGCCATATACTCTCCGAGGAAGTTTCCCGAGCCGCCGCCGAAAACAATCGTCGGAAACATATCGCGGTATTGCTTCATATGAATCCCGGCGCGATAGCCTACTCCTCCGCGAATGTACATCTTTCCCCCGCGCATTCCGTAGCCGGTAGCGTCGCCGGAACTGCCGTATATTATCAGCTCGCCGCCGCTCATCGTATCGCCGGTAGCGTCTTGAGCGTTGCCGTTGACAACGATTTTATCGCCGCTGAGATAGCAACCCAACGCGTTTCCGGGTGTGCCGTTAATTGTCAGGTTAAGCTTCTCGCGTCCGGCTCCGATATAGCGCTGACCCGCGCAGTTTTCGATTGTAATATCGCCGTTACCGCTGTCAAGCTCCGCGCGAATGAGTTCGTTCAGGGTTTGAAAACTCATTCCCCGCGCATCTATCGTTTTCATTATCTTTCCACCCCTCCGAGTTTTCTTTTACGCGCTTCAGCGGTGAATCCTTTAAGACTCGCGCGGTCTTTGATTTCCTCAAAGTTCAGTGTATCCAATGGGATTCTGTCTTTGATCAGGTTAGTATAAATGCCCGCTCTGTCAAACGCGCTATGGTCGTGAACGTCATTGCCCCCGATAAGAATAAAACCTTTCAGCAAGCCGTCCTCACGGCAAATCAACCGATAGCTGCCGTCTTTGCCGAAAACTTCGTACTTCTCCCCGACATAACTGCCCGCGCTTAGGATGTGCTTGCCCCAAAATCCGATTGCGTTCAATGGTATCGCGCTGTCATACGGCTTGTCTTCTAAACCCGCAACATGCCGCCCTACAACGTATCCTTGCGCATAGGCGTTAGGCAAAAGCGCAAGGATTTTCGTCTGACCCGATGTGATGTCATAGCTTTCCGAGCAATCTCCCGCCGCGTAAACGTCTTTCAAAGAGGTACGGCAGAACTGATCGGTCACGATACCGCGATTAACCTCTCCGCCGGCGTCCTTAATCAGAGCTACATTCGGGCGAACCCCTACCGCAAGCACAAGCACATCAAACTCCACGCGCTCGCCGGATTTCATCACCGCCGTTTTGCCCTTGAACTCGGACACCGTATCGCCGAGCATAAATCTGACGCCGTTGCCCTCAATCCAGTTTCGCATAATCTCAGCCGGTTCAGCTTCGAGGATACTGGGCAGAATACGCGATGCCAAGTCGCAAACCGTAATATGTTTCGTCAGCTTGCTGATTCCCTCCGCGCACTTTAAGCCGATAAGCCCCGCGCCGACAATAAACACACGCGTATCCGCGTCCACACGCTCTTGAAGAAGTTTAGCGTCATCCAACTTCATAAACGGCGTTTTCAGCGGAACCGTATCAATGCCGTCCATAGGCGGAATAAAGGGTACCGAACCGATTGCGGCAAGCAGTTTGTCGTACTTTAACTCTCCGGAATAACTGTCCTTGCTCCAACTGACAGTCTTTGCCGACGCGTCGATTTTTGTAACGGTACAGCCGAGCATAGTCGTAATTTTGTTCGCGGAATAGAAGTCGTCCGGGCGAAACTTCATACGTTCCTCGTCAGTTTTTCCGAACAGCAGATAACTGATAAGCGGACGGCCGTAAGTGTGGTGCGGCTCATCGGAAATTAAAACGATTTCCCAAGATTCGGCATCGCTGTCGATTGCGCGAAGAGACTCGACCGCGCCGACAGCAGCCGCGGAGTTTCCGATTATAACGAATTTCTTAGCCATTACATTACCCCCCTTTCCTCGTAGACGATCGCGCGGTTCGGGCAATGCTCCGCGCAGGCGGGCGCGCCGACCTTATTGCGCAAACACAGCTCACACTTCTGCACGACCTTCCCATCGCCGTCCGGCATAATACAGCCGTAGGGACAGGTAAGTACGCAAGTAAAACACCCTACGCACTTATCCGGATTGTGTGTGACCACTCCGTCCTCGACCGTAAGCGCGCCGGCGATGCAACTCTTAACGCACATCGGGTCATAGCAGTGCCGACACTGTACCGCAAAATTGATTTTACCGCCATCCGCGCCATCCTCTACCCGTATGCGGGGATGAATTGTCCGTCCGCGCAGATTTCTAACCATATCCTGAGGCGTAACCCCGCCCATATTGGCGTTAGCGCAGTGATATTCGCACAGGTGACACCCAAGGCACCATTCTTCGTTAACATATACTCTTTTCATATGCTTTCACCGGCGTGCTTGATTCCCAAGATCTCAAGCTCTTTCTCATTTAGTCCCACCCCGCGCAGCATCAGGTGATTGCCGCGCAGAGCCTCAATGGAGTTAATTCCCATTCCGCCCATCATCTCCATTATTTCGTGCTTCCACGCGCTGACAAGGTTAACCAATCGCTTGTAGCCCCAGTCGGGATTAAGCCGCTTGATCAAATCGGGTTCCTGCGTCGCAATCCCCCAGTTGCACTTGTTCAGATGACAGCTTCGGCACAAATGACAGCCAAGCGCAAGCAGCGAGGCAGTTCCGATGTACACCGCGTCCGCGCCGAGCGCGATCGCCTTAACGACATCGCTGCTGCTGTGGATGCTTCCTCCGATCACGACACTGACCTCGTCGCGGATTCCCTCTTCACGCAGACGAGCGTCTACGGCGGCAAGGGCAACCTCAATGGGGATGCCGACGTTATCGCGGATGCGGCTCGGTGCCGCTCCCGTGCCGCCTTTAAAGCCGTCTATGGCGACAATATCCGCGCCGGAACGCGCTATTCCGCTGGCAATTGCCGCTACATTGTGTACGGCGCTTATCTTCACGATTACGGGTTTGGTATATGCCGTAGCTTCTTTCAGACTGTACACAAGCTGACGTAAGTCCTCAATGCTGTAAATATCATGATGGGGAGCCGGACTTATCGCATCGCTGCCCTCCGGAATCATACGCGTTCGCGATACGTCGGGACCGACTTTTCGACCCGGCAAATGTCCGCCGATACCGGGCTTTGCGCCTTGACCCATTTTAATCTCAATCGCCGCGCCCGCCATGAGATATTCACCGTGTACGCCAAAGCGTCCGCTGGCAACCTGTACAATAGTGTTCGATCCGTATTGGTAGAAGTCCTCGTGCAAACCGCCCTCGCCCGTGTTGTAGCAGATACCGAGTTCCGCCGCCGCCCTCGCAAGGCTCTCGTGCGCGTTATAACTGATAGAGCCGTAGCTCATCGCGGAAAACATCACCGGCACGTCAAGCTCAATTTGCGGCGAGTTGAAGCGCGTAACGAGCCTCCCGTCAGCCCCGCGCTCCGCCTTTTGATTTTTCTTGCCTAAGAATGTGCGGGTCTCCATAGGCTCGCGAAGTGGGTCAATGGAGGGATTAGTGACCTGCGACGCGTTAATCAGCATATGATCCCAGTACGTTGGGTAATCAAGAGGAGTTCCCATCGCGCCGAGCATAACGCCGCCGGAGTTGGCCTGTAAATAAAGCTCACGGATTTTAGTCTCGTTCCAGTTGTTGTTTTCGCGGAACCGGTTCTCACAGCGGCGAATTTTCAGAGCGCGTGTCGGACAAAGGCTGACACATCTTTGACAGTTAACGCAATTTTCGTCATTTGCAAGCATTTTATCAATACTCTCGTCGTAGCTGTGAACCTTGTTCGCGCACTGACGCTCACACACCTGACAGCGTATGCATTTGTCGTTATCGCGAACAATTTCATGTTCAGGGCTTAAATAGATTTTTCCTTGTTCCATCGTGTATATTCCCCTCGGGCGATTATCATATATCGCGGCGCTAACGCCGTGAATACTACGCCCTTACGCTCCTTTCCTCTAACCGCGCTATAACCGCTTCCCCCGCGTCCGGCGCCCAAACGCGGTCAAGCTCCGGCTGAATAAGCCTAATCGCGCTCTCCTCGCTCGCGCCGTAGAATGTGCTGCCGTGTTCCGCAACAACCATCGAGCGTAGTTTCAAGCGGTCGCCGAGAACCAACATTCCACCCGCAAATCCGAGTATAACGCTGAACGGACCGTTAATCAGCAGAGCGTGATATCGCTTTCTGAGGTAGGTGTAATACTCCCGCTTGTCCTTCGGCATAAGGTTAATGGTAGACCAGAACGGGGCGGAGACCACATCGCACGCCTCTTCAAGCGTCAGCCCCTCTTTTCGCGTCAAATAATCGAAAATGTAGGTAATTACCTCCGTATCGGTCATAAGTGAACACTTGTATCCGAACATCTCCACATTGCGCCGATTCGCGTCATAACTGGAAATCTCCCCATTATGCACAATCGAGTAGTCCAAGAGGCTGAAAGGGTGAGCGCCTCCCCACCACCCCGGAGTATTCGTCGGATAGCGTCCGTGAGCCGTCCACGCGTAACCCTCATAGTCATCAAGCATATAAAACCGCCCTACGTCCTCCGGAAAGGCGTTTGCTTTGAATACGCCCATATTTTTCCCGCTGCTGAACACCGCCGCTTTCTTGTCAAATTTGGTGTTAATTGAGAATACGCACCGCGCCGTATACTCGCGCTCATCAAGTTCGCTGCTGTCCAGTTTAGTCTTAAGCGGAAGAATAAAATATCTCCAAATTTGGGGCGCGTTAGTAATCTCCGGCATCTTGCGCGTTTTGATTTCGCCCTGATTGGCGATTTCAAAATGTTCCTTAATGAAATCCTCTGTTTCCCTCTGGAAAGAAGCGTCCAAATAGAACACGTGCAACGCGTAATAGTCCTTATACTCGGGGTAAATGCCGTAGCCCGCAAAGCCTCCGCCCAAACCGTTACTGCGGTCGTGCATCAGTTCGATTGAACGTATAATCCGTTCTCCGTTCTCACGCGTTCCGTCTTTGTGAAATATACCGGATATAGCGCAGCCGGACGGAATGCGAATTTCTCCCTCCAGTGGAATGTGTCGCGAAGTCATACTGTCTTTCCTCTCCTCAATCTTCGTGTTATAATAGCGATGAAATTTACAATTGTCTAATCTGGTAGTATAATACGATTTTGAAATTTTGTCAACACAAAATTTCAAATGTGCAGCTCAATTTAGTTTTGTAACTATTTAGGATTGAGGAAGGGGATGATGTTGGTTGGGTCGAGGAGGTTATCGAAAAGCAGGCGAGAAATTGGGCGTTTGACGCCGAGGATGTCAAGGCGGGTTTTGATCGAATTTATTACGTGTTTTCGTATAATGTTTGAATTCAGCTGAATGTTTTTGTCCCTGACTTTGTGACCATCCTCGCCCAAGTGAACTATTGTGCCGATACAAGCAAGATTCGCCCACTCCGATTTCTGCTCAAGCCAATCGATGTCAGCGGTCGCGAAGCCGGTACGCTTTACGATTTTACCGCCCTGTTTTTCGGTTTCGTTGGCTGTGTCCATAGTTTTACGGAGTTGTTCGTCCTGCGTATAATCCTCCAAATCACGCAATCCACAAAAATTACCCAATATCGTAATTGTCGGTATGTCGATTAGCTTCTATAATATCTGTTGTACTTCCGCAGCAACCTCGGCTCACTCCCTATCAGGAGCCTTTTATAACTTTCCATGCATCCTTTTTAGCACACTTTCCCGCTTTTGTCAATCAAAAGTTACAAAACTAAATCGGGCTGTCAAGTACACGGAAATCAATTTTGCAAATTGAGCAAGATTATGGTATAATGGGGGTATGAAAAAAGAGAAGAAGCTTCGGATACAGGAATATTTTGAAGGGGTAGAGCTGACCGAGGAATACGAGCCATATTTTTGCAGTGTGGAGGCTGCAATCACCATCGTAATCG
>JAITKN010000060.1 GCA_031278415.1 Oscillospiraceae bacterium | reverse complement strand
GTATCATGATTTCTTCCTCTTCTTTGTGCTGTTTAGGATGGCTTTGGGGTCGGTGCGATCGCTCTCGGAGCGACTGCCATGTCCCGTCGTACCGCTTGCACCACCGCTTCACGCTCGACAGCGACACCCCGTATTTTTTCGCCGCATAGCTCTTTCCCCGTTTGTTCGCGCACACCACTACTGCTTGACGTGCCTTTGCTTCCTGTGTTAAAATGTTCATGAGAAGTTCTCCCTTTTCGCTTAATGGTCTTGTTGTGATTCCATTATACCATATCCGGATCCGAGCTTCTCTCTTATTGGGTCATATCATTTGACAACGCAGACATTGCCGTGACCGACGTCAAAAAAACGCTTGACAAGAGTTTGACCGGGGTGTATAATACTCTAGCCGCGTTGAGGAGGTTTGGGAAAGTGCGCTGTTGCGCCGCCTTTAAGAGCGAGACTTAAAACACAAGGAGCGCGTAAATGTTATACGCAGTTATCACAACAGGCGGTAAGCAATACCGCGTAGCGGAAGGCGAAATCATTCACGTTGAGAAGCTTGCCGCGGAAGAGGGCGAAGCCGTTACGTTCAGCGAGGTTCTCGCTGTTACGGGCGGTGAGGGCGAGGCTAAATTCGGAACGCCGTATATAGACGGCGCGAGCGTTACCGCCAAGGTAATTAAAAACGGTAAGGCTAAGAAGATTCGGGTTTTCAAAATGAAGCCCAAAAAGAACTACCGCAGAACGTACGGGCACAGACAACCGTATACGCGGTTGCAGATTGAAACGATTTCCGGAGGTGAAAACTAATGGCACATAAAAAGGGAATGGGTTCGACCAAAAACAGTCGCGAAAGCAAGTCCAAGCGTTTAGGTTCGAAGCGAGCAGACGGTCAATTTGTAACCGCCGGTACGACTCTGTTTACACAGCGCGGCACGAAGATTCACCCCGGGACTAACGTCGGTCGGGGTTCAAATGACGACTTATTCGCTAAGGCGAGCGGAATTGTTCGGTTTGAGCGCAAGGACAAAGACCGCAAACAAGTCAGCGTTTATGAACTCGCGCGCTGACAGCGGATGGTTAAAAAGAAACTTTTGATAGACGCTCACCTTGACGAGGTGGGCATTGTCGTTACGGAGAACGTCGAAGGGTTTCTGAAAATAGCGGCGGTGGGCAATCCGGATACGCGGACTTTCCCCTGCGGTGAGTGGGAATTTTCCCGACCGAACGGCGAAAAGGTGTACGGCGTAACCGCGTTTTTGCCCCCGCATTTGACCGGCGGCGAAAAAGGTTCCATCGTACCTATTGACGAGTTGTTCATTGATACCGGCGGAGTCGAATTGCCGGTCGGCACATTCGGAACACGGCGGATGCCGGAATTTGACAGCGGCAAGTTTATAGCGGCTAAGGCGCTTGATAACCGCTCAAGCTGTGCCGTTTTGCTTGACGTGCTGAAAAGGCTCGGAGATGATGAGCTTCCGATTGAGCTTGCCGCGCTGTTCAGCTCTCAGGAAGAGGTCGGACTGCGCGGCGCGGGTACTGCGGCGGAGCGTATTCGACCGGATTACGCGGTCATCGTAGACGTGACGTTCGGGCAAGCGGCGGATACCAAAGGATACGATTCTTTTCCGCTTGGCAAGGGCCCGACAATCGCCGTAGGACCGAGTGTAAACCGTGCTTTTACCGATAAACTGAAGCGCGTCGCGTCGCGTCACGGAATCCCCTGCGCTGCCGAGGTTTTACCCGGCGGAAGCGGCACTAACGCCGACAGGATTCAGACTGCCGGTTATGGGGTCGCAACCGCGATTGTTTCTATTCCGCTGAGGTATATGCACACGGGAGTCGAAACGCTTGATATTCGCGATGTTCAGGCTGCCGGCGACTTGATTTACTACTTGATAAAGGAATGGGATTATGATTGAGCTGCTGAAACGCCTCGCGCTTGCTAACGGACCTTCCGGCGCGGAGGATGACGTGCGCGAAATTATCAAGACTGAGGCGGGTCCTTACGCGGACGAGATAATTGAGGACGCTATGGGCAACCTGATTGTCCTGCGCAAGGGAAAATCCACATCTAAAAAAAAACCTCTGATGTTTGCCGCTCACAGCGATGAAGTCGGTATAATTATTACCGAATCCGTTGGAGGAGGGTTCTATAAGTTTGATTTTCTCGGCGGTGTAGACACGCGTGTCGCGTTAGGTAAACCGATTAAAATCGGCGCCGTCAGCGGTGTAATCAGTCCGGGGAAGGCGTGGCATCTCTCAACCGAGGCGGAACGCAAACGCTTACCGAAAGTGACCGAGCTGTTCTTGGACTGTTTCGGTAACGAAAGCCTGAACCCGGGCGATTCCGGCACATTCATCAGTTCCTTTGAGATGTTCGGCGACGGATATGTCAAAGCGAAGGCTCTTGATGACCGCGCGGGCTGTGCTGTGCTTCTGACACTAATGAAGCGCGATTACGGACGCGACATTTATTACGCGTTTACGGCTCAGGAAGAAGTCGGCACTCGCGGATCCGCGGCAGTCGCGGCGCGGGGGTTGAGCGACACCGTGATTGTTGTGGAAACCACTACGGCGGCAGACTACCCTGACCGAGATGGCGGGGAGAAGATTTGCAAACCGGGCGGCGGCGCGGTCGTCCCGTTTATGGATGCCGGCAGTATATTTAATCGTGCGTTATGGCAGCAGATTACCGCGCTTGCGGACGAAGCCGGCATCAAGTGGCAGACGAAAACGCGAGTTGCCGGGGGTACCGACGCGCGCAGTTTCCAACAGCGCGGGTTCGGCGCTAAAGTTTGCGCGATTAGCCTCCCTGTGAGGAATCTGCACAGTCCGAGCTGTATCGCTAAACTTGAGGATCTGGATAGCGTACTCCAACTTTGCGAGGCTGTAATCAGACGCCTCCCTTCTTTTGACGATTAGTCCTCGGGAATCAAGACCGACTATCAATGATCAAAGCTCGCAAACTGCGTTAACGGCGGCAAGCGCGTCACATACGAACGGCGCGAAACGTCAATTTGCGGCGGCGCGGGCGGGCACAACATCGTTCAGCGTCAGTTTTGCCGAAAGCATACCGCTGTTGACGAGCGCAACCGCGGCGGGAAGCGCCGTATCGGACGGCCGGGCAAGAGAACGCGCCTCGTGTGCGCCGTCCGCGGTTACAACTCAGCTACAGGGTGGGATATGCGCATGGTACAACAAGTCGGTCGCACAAAGAGAGCCTTAAACGCGAATCTGAATTCGAGCCGATCGGATCGGTCAAAACCGCATGAACTCAATATTTTTCGCAGATTTCCCCTTGCATTTCACGCCGTTTTGCAGTATAATTTTATCATAAAAGGGGGTGGGATTTTGGCGGCGGATTACGGGAAAAACTTATTCAATCACAACCAAACGCTGATTGCGGAAAACGAAACACTCAAGACGAAGATCGCCAAAATCGAATCCGAAACGGCCAATAAGTATTTGGGCGTCATTGACAACCTGAAAGAAGCGCTTGAAGCGGTCATGCAAAGATGC
>JAITKN010000056.1 GCA_031278415.1 Oscillospiraceae bacterium | reverse complement strand
TGGCGTCAGGATCGAGGCGGATCGCGTATTCCCGTAAGGCCGCAGGCTCCGAAAACAGCGCGCGCGGCCCTGTCTGCAAGCTTTCCCGCCGCCGCTCCGTTTGCGCGGAAGCGAAATATGTGATATGCGACCGCCGGTGCGAAGTGCGGCGCGAGTGCGCGTCGCAACGCTCAAATACATCCGCGTCACCGCGGCGGCAGGACATCGCTTGCGGGGTCGGCGGCACAGGATTACGCGTATTTTACATGTTTTCAGTTGTGCCGGTATCCGCTTCTATGCGGTCAATAATGTGTTTTTTTATGACCGGATATATGGTGAATATAGTGATAAAGCCGGTCAGAGCGTAGAATACGAACAAGAGCGTTATCATAGTAAGCGGCGCCCAAATCAAAAAGCAAACCACGCAAACCGCGGCGCAAGCAAGCGTTGAGATCAGGTTACGTCCGAACCCGATCATTACAAATCTCAGCGAATTCATAAAAATATGAAAGACATTAAGTTTAATCGTTACAGCCTGCAAATACAGATACTGCCGTAAGAACAGCCAAATTACAATGCCTATACGACTGAGCGTCACGATAGCGGTTTCTATCGCTGCAAGGTCAGAATTCGCGGCGGCGCGTGTGCCTCCGAGCGCGGAATTTATCAGCGCAAGCGTGATGATAATATCAATAATACCTATTATTACGCCTTGAAACGCGTTCTTCCACGCCCGGGAAAACATATCTGAAAACCATGCGTGTTCTTCCCGCGCGAAATTGCGGCAGACGTAAGTCAACCCCATAGTAATCGGACCGTAAAGCAACACGCTGACCGCCAGCAACGCCACAAATACCGGTTGCGGCAGTACTGACAGCAGTACAGCGATGTATCCGACTCCGGGGATAACGGACATCACAAGCTCCGAATCCCCCGTTCGCGCCGCCAGATAGTAGAACACCCACGCGAGAATCGGAAGCGTTGCCGCGAAGTATACGGCATTGACCGCCGTAAGCCTCCAAAACTTACGCACGTAGAGTTCCATGAACAGAAAGAATCCTTTTTTGCGCGGCGCGTCCGGCGCCAAGTCAGGCTGCTCTTTATATTTGAACGGATTTAAGAATGACATAACTACCTCTCAATTCTTTATGAGCGTATTTTACACCGCCGCGAGGTCGTTGTCAAGTTAATAAACTGTAAATTTCAGGGCAAAAGCACTTTTTTGCCGCTCAGCTACCCATCTAATAGCGTAATTTCTCAGCCGGGATATTGTTAAACGCGTGAATATTGTCATACAATTGTATATTTATGTGGGATTCTGCTCAAAAACAGGTGTTTTTATCTGTTTTATGGGGGTAGCTGAGCAGTAAAAAAGTAAATGCTTTTGCGCCTTTATTTTTAAATATATTGACATAATTAAAAATATAGTATAATATCTAAGTAGATATTTTTGAAATACAAAGGAGAACCTTCACTATGAACACACCGATTTACGAGGGCAAGGCCAAGCAGATTTTTGCCGGAACGGAGCCGAACACTTACCTTATCCGTTTCAAAGACGACGCAACCGCCGGCAACGGGGAAAAACATGCTGTTCTTGACAACAAAGGCGTACTGAACGCGGCTATCTCTAACCTGATTTACAGGCATCTCGCTCAAAATGGTGTTCCCACGCACCTAATAAAGGTCATAGGCGAAACGGATATTCTTGTCAGAGCGGCGAAGATTATTCCTTTGGAGGTCATTGTACGCAATGTAGCCGCGGGCAGCTTCTCCAAAAAGTACGGCGTGGCGGAGGGCAGTGAGCTTAAATCGAGAGTTGTGGAGTTCTCGCTGAAAGACGATTCACTCGGCGACCCAATGCTATCGCCGTCGCACATCTTGGCACTCGGAATCGCTGCGGAGGAAGAGATTTTCGATGTTACCGTTCAAGCTCTGAAAATCAATGAGCTGCTGACCGAACTATTCGCCAAGGCGGGTATTAGGCTAATTGACTTCAAGGTGGAGTTCGGCAAAACCGACGATGGCAACATTATCCTCTGCGACGAGATTTCACCTGACAGCTGCCGCCTTTGGGACATTAACACCAATGAGAAAATGGACAAAGACCGCTTCCGCCGTGACCTCGGTAACGTAATGGACTACTATGCCGAAGTCCTGCGCCGCCTTCAAGCCGCAATCTGAACCGCGCGATTTTCCGCGCCGCGCTAATCGCAAACAGCGGCTTATATCAAGTGTGCGTCCATAACACAACAGTTAGGAGTATTTATGTCTCGTAATCAGTCAATTAAAAAAGTGCTTGTAATCGGCTCAGGTCCGATTGTTATAGGTCAGGCGGCGGAGTTTGATTATGCAGGAACTCAGGCGTGCCGCGTTCTTCGCGAAGAAGGTGTGGAAATCGTGCTGGTTAACTCAAATCCTGCCACAATTATGACGGACAGCGATGTCGCCGATCGTATCTACATTGAGCCGCTTACTCCGACTACTCTCAAACGCGTCATAGAAAAGGAGCGTCCGGACAGCGTCCTTTCGGGGCTCGGAGGTCAAACGGGATTAACGCTTTGTATGCAGCTTGCTCACGATGGCTTCTGGGATAAAATGGGCATCCGTCTGCTTGGCAGTCCCATTGACGCGATAGAGAAGTCCGAAGACCGCGAGTTATTCAAGCAGGCAATGGAGAGTATCGGGCAGCCCTGTATTCCATCCGATGTCGCGAATGACCTCGCAACCGCGCTCGCGATAGCCGACCGTATAGGCTACCCGGTAATCAGCCGTCCGGCATATACGCTCGGAGGTTCCGGCGGAGGCATCGCGGAAAACGAGTCGGAACTTCGCGCGCTTGCGCCGCAAGGTTTAGAGGCTTCGCCGATTACGCAGATTCTGATAGAGAAGTCTGTTGCCGGTTGGAAAGAGGTTGAATTTGAGGTAATGCGCGACGCGGCGGATAACGCGATTACGGTTTGCTCGATGGAGAACTTCGACCCTGTAGGGATTCATACCGGTGACAGCATTGTCATCGCGCCGACCGTAACCCTTGCGGACAGGGAGTATCAAATGCTGCGAAGTGCCGCGCTGGATATCATACGCGCCCTCGGTGTGGAAGGCGGATGCAACTGCCAGTTCGCGCTCAATCCCGATAGCTGCGAGTACGCGGTGATTGAGGTCAACCCGCGTGTCAGCAGAAGTTCCGCTCTGGCAAGCAAAGCTACGGGCTACCCTATCGCCAAGGTCGCTACGAAAATTGCGCTCGGCTACACCCTTGACGAGATTATCAACGAGGTTACCGGACATACATACGCGGCGTTTGAGCCGGCGCTGGATTACGTAGCGGTTAAGTTCCCTAAGTGGCCGTTCGATAAGTTCGTATACGCTAAACGCGAGCTCGGAACGCAAATGAAAGCCACCGGCGAGGTTATGGCCATCTCCGACACCTTTGAGGGAGCCTTGCTGAAAGCGCTTCGGGGCGCGGAAATAGGATTTAACGGCAAATCGAAAACTTTTACAAAGAATGAAAAATATCCTTCCGAACAATTGAAGGCGGCTCTTAAAACACCAACTGACGACCGAATCTTTCACATTTTTGCCGCTTTTCAGCAAGGTTTTTCCGTCGCGGAAATTAACGATTTAACGAAAATTGATAAATGGTTTCTAAGTAAAATAAAAAAGCACATTGTTGATAACCCTGACGCGCTCAGGACTCCGCCCTCGCTTATTTACAAAATGGTAGACACCTGCGCCGGGGAATTCGCGGCGACGACGCCGTACTTCTACTCCATACCCGGAACCGGGGAAAACGAAGCGTTGGAGTTCATAGGTAAATCCGGCAAAGAGCGTGTGCTTGTACTGGGTTCCGGACCGATACGCATCGGGCAGGGAATTGAGTTCGACTATGCTTGTGTCCACTGCGTGTGGGCGTTAAAAGAGCTTGGCTATGAGGTAATAGTAATCAACAACAACCCCGAAACCGTTTCCACCGACTTTGACACAGCCGACCGGCTGTATTTTGAGCCGCTGACAATTGATGACGTAATGAGCGTTATTGAGATAGAGAAGCCAATCGGCGTTATAGCGGCGTTCGGCGGCGGAACGGCAATCAAACTCACACAGGAATTGCATAAGCGCGGTGTGAAGATACTGGGCACATCGGCGGAAACGATCGACATTTGCGAAGACCGAGACCGATTCGACCGGCTGCTTGAACGTCTCAATATCAAGCGTCCTGCGGGCTTCGGCGTAATGTCGGATATTGACGCGCTTAACGCGGCGCGGACGCTGGGATATCCGGCACTTATGCGTCCGAGCTATGTTCTGGGCGGGCAGAATATGATAATCGCCTACGATGATAATGACATACGGGAGTACATGTCTGTCATACTGCGGCAGACGCAGGACAATCCGGTGCTGATAGACAAATATCTTATGGGCATAGAAATAGAGGTTGACGCGCTGTGTGACGGCACGGATATTCACATTCCCGGCGTTATGGAACACATTGAGCGCACAGGGGTACACAGCGGAGACAGCATTGCGGTCTACCCCGCGATGCGCATAGACGATGAGCTTTCACAGCGGATATTCGACGAGACAAAGGCATTGTGCTTGGCTTTGGACGCGCGCGGTTTGGTAAATATCCAATACATCATAGTCAATGGTGAAATATACGTCATAGAGGTCAACCCTCGGGCGAGCCGCACGGTTCCGTACATCAGCAAAGTTACGGGAGTGCGTATGTGCGACGCGGCGACGCGGCTTAGCCTGGGACAATCGCTGGCGGACTGCGGACTGAAACCCGGATATGCCGAAATCCCTCCGTACACGGCGGTTAAGGTGCCGGTATTCAGCTTTGAGAAACTGACGGACGTGGATACGCAGTTAGGACCGGAGATGAAATCGACCGGGGAAGTGTTAGGCGTGGGCAAAAACTTTCAGGAGGCGCTGTACAAGGGGCTGACCGCGGCAGGGTATAAAATGCGGCGCGGCGGCGGAGTATTCATTACCGTTCGTGACCAAGACAAGACGGAGATAATCGATGTTGCGAAGAAATTCGTCGGGTTGGGATTGAAACTGTACGCTACGGCGGGTACGGCGAATGTGCTTGAAAACGCGGGACTTGATGTTGAGCGCGTTAATAAAATCTCCGAGGACGGCGATAATAACAGCAAAACACTTATGGAGAGCGGCAAGGTGAGCTATATCATCAGCACAAGCACACACGGGCGCGATCCCGCGCTGGACAGCGTACAAATCCGCAGGAAAGCCACTATGCTGGGAATACCCTGCCTAACCAGTATTGACACGGCAAACGCTCTTGCGGACAGCGCAAAATCGCGGTTCAGCGAAGCGAACACAGAACTTGTGGACATAAACCGTATGCGCCGTAAGCGTATTAAACTGCCGTTTGTGAAGATGCAGGGAGCGGGCAACGATTATATCTACATTGACTGTTTCACGATGAACTTAGAGGCAAATGGACTGACCTCGCCGGAGAGCTTAAGTGTATTTCTGTCTGACCGGCGCTACGGAATCGGCGGCGACGGAGTGATTCTGGTTATGCCGAGTACCCAAGCGGACGCGAAGATGAGAATGTTCAACCTTGACGGCAGCGAGGGCAAGATGTGCGGTAACGGAATTCGGTGCGTGGCGAAATTCCTCTATGACAAGGGCATAGTAAAGAAGACGGATATGCGAATTGAGACGCTTTCAGGCATAAAAGAACTGCGCGTGTATACCAGAGGCGGAGAGGTCAGCTCCGTGCGGGTGAATATGGGTAAGGCACTATATGAGAAACGTGAGGACGCGATTTACGTGGACATCGGCAATCCGCACAGAGTGTTGTTCGTGGCGAGTACGGAACTTGCGGACGTCGAGGGAATCGGCACGGCGCATCCGGAATATAACAATGAGTTTGTGCGTGTGATAGACAGCGGCAAACTTCAAATGCGCGTGTGGGAGCGCGGCAGCGGCGAGACACTTGCGTGCGGAACGGGTACATGCGCAAGCGCGGTAGCGGCGGTACTAAACGGATATTGCGAACGCAACAAAGAGATTCAAGTTCAGGTGCTCGGCGGTGAACTTAGCGTATTAGTGACAGACGATGATACCGTATATATGACCGGAGGATGTGAAACGGTGTTCGAGGGAGAGGTGAGAATATGAGCAAAATAATAGTTCTTGATTTCGGCGGGCAGTACAAGGAACTGATTGCGCGTCGCGTAAGGGAATTGAACATATACAGCGAGGTTCATTCAGGCTCACTTAGCGCGGAGCGAATCAGGAATATGAAACCCGACGGATTGATTCTGACCGGAGGTCCGAATAGCGTTTATCTGGCGAACAGTCAGCTTTGCGACCCGGGAATTTTTGAGCTTGGGATTCCGATTTTGGGCATTTGCTACGGAATGCAGCTGATGGCTCATATGTTAGGCGGAGTTGTTGCTCCCGGTGAAGTTCGCGAATATGGTGTAGTGCGGGCGGTTTATCGCGGAGAGGAGCGCAATGTGCTGATGTCGCACTTCGACCGCGTTAAGACGCTTCCGGATGGTTTCGAGTGTACGGCATACACGGATATTTGCCCGATCGCGGCGTTTGAAAATCGGCACAAGCGGTTCTATGCTGCGCAATTCCACCCGGAAGTAACGCACACGGAACGGGGAATTGAGATCATCGGGGACTTTTTGTTTAACGCGTGCGAGCTTACGGCGGACTACTTCCTGACGGACATAGCGGAGCGTCTTTGCGATGACATTCGGAAACAGGTAGGCGGAAACAGGGTCTTGCTGGCGCTGTCCGGCGGCGTAGACAGCAGCGTAGTGGCTGCGCTTTTGGCTAAGGCGGTGCCGGGGCAGGCGGAATGCGTGTTCGTAGACCACGGTCTTATGCGGCTGAACGAGGGCGACGAGATTGAATCCGTATTCAGCAAGCGTGATTTGGAGTTCAAGCGGATAAACGCGGAGGAGCGGTTTCTTGCGGTATTACGCGGTCAAACTGAGCCGGAGACTAAACGCAAGATAATAGGGGAAGAATTTATCAAGACATTTATTGACACGGTTTCGGAGCCGGGCGAATACTTCTTCGCGCAGGGTACTATTTACCCCGATGTTATCGAAAGCGGAGCGTCCGAAACCGGCGGGGCAGCCGTGATTAAGAGCCATCACAATGTCGGAGGCTTCCCGGAGAAGTATAAGAGCCGATTCTTGGGGATAACAGAGCCGCTTCGAGGGTTGTTCAAGGACGAGGTACGGCAAATCGGTCGAATGTTGGGCTTGCCGAACGCGATTGTGGAGCGTCAGCCGTTTCCGGGACCCGGGCTTGGAATACGCATAATAGGAGAAGTGACGCCCGATAAACTTGATATTCTGCGGCGCGCGGACGCAATATTCCGCGAAGAGACGGACACTTTGCCGTTTGATACTCGCCCGGATCAGTATTTTGCTGTACTGACCAATCTGCGCACGGTTGGAGTAATCGGAGACGCCAGAAACTATGGCTACTTGCTGGCGCTTCGGGCGGTTCAAACCGATGATTTTATGACGTGCAAATACTCCAAACTTCCGCACGAGCTTCTTGACCATACCGCTCAGCGTATTACGAACGAGATCCCCGAGATCGGTCGCGTGGTGTATGATATTACGGATAAACCTCCCGCAACATTAGAGTGGGAGTAAGAACCGGAAAACCGGAAACCCTTTATTGCTGATGGATGACTGATTTTATGGCAGACAATAAAAAAGCAGGAGCGTTGAACTCCTGCTTTTAGGCTGCAGCTTTGCGTTTCTTGTTTTTCCGCTCTGCTTGCGGGAAGATATCTAACGCAACAGTTGACGGGATATAGCCGGTGGTTATTGATGCACAAACAAGAAATCGATAGCCTTAATCTTAATTCTTTCGCGGGCAATTATCTTACCTCAAATCACAACTGAGAAACCTAAGCCACCCCATCGCTATACAGGCGCCGATTACAGTCATCAGAATTACTCCCGGCAGATGATACAGCGATGATTGAGGCAGATGCCTTGCCGCCATCGTGATGACCGTCGTTCCGGTCATTAGAACTCCGCGTACCTCTTCCGGTTTCCAAAATATGTAGGACAATACGAAAATGCCCAGATTGGAAATCACGGAGGTAATTGCCGGAAGCACCGCGCCTTTGAACAAATAAACCCACAGCAATGGCAGTGAACACAACGACCAATCTACCAAAAGCCGCTTGCCAACGGCGGCGATAACGCTTGCCGCCCCGATTTCAGACACTATATCCGCGCTGTACATTGCAATCAAAACGCCGCTGTTAATCAGAGAAAAAATCAGCGCGATACCATAGTACGCGATAACCCGCGCAAAGAAAATCAGAGTTCGCGAATGTCCGATATACAGCGCGTTATTCCATTGCCGACTCTTGAAGTCCATCCCAATGTAGTGCGCCGCAAAAGCGAGCGAAAAGAGAATCGAGCCGAGGTTGACATTCAGCAGCCGATTAAACTGCTCCTCGTGAGTCTCCATCGCAAGATCGTAAAAGTCGCTGACACGCGGTACCATTTCATATATGTCAAGACCCCAGTAATAAGCTGTGTCCATTGCGGCGTAATTTAAGCTGAGCTGCTGAGCCCTGTAATAGCTTATAAACTGCGTTGCTGTCATAAGCCCGTAACGTTCGCCCGCCTCGCGGGTGGATGCCCAAACCGAAACCACAGTCATAAACCCAAGCACAAGCAGCAAAAAACCTCCCTTGCGGAGTTTAAGCAATTCAGAACGAAGCATTGCGACCCTCCCTGAGATAACTGACTTTAGACGCGATACCATCAAGTTCTTCCGCGGCGGATGCGGTAATCAGCGCGGACTTCCTTGTCCCGTACCCCTCTTCGCGCAGAAGTTCGGAAAATATCTTGACTTCGTGATTATCAAGACTGGGATTAGGTTCGTCCAATACCAACAGTTCCGGTTCACCGAGCAACGCCATAGCGATAGCCAAACGCTGCTTCTGCCCGATAAGCAAATGACGCGCGGCGCGATCGCCGACGGATGCCGACGTAATCTGCAGCCGCGACATCAGGTAATCTATTCGCCCGACATAGCCGTCGTCCCGCGCCGGTAAGAGCGACGCCTGAGTCTCTAAATTGCCGCGAATACTAAGTTCCCGATGAAACGCGGGGGCGCCGACCAAAGCCCCGACATCCTTGCGGTCTGTGCGCCAGCTGATTTGCCCTTCGTTAACGCGCATCAGTCCGAGCATACACAGCAGAGCAACCGTCTTGCCGGTTCCGCGGCCTCCGACAAGTCCGGTAATTGCTCCGCTAATCACTTCCAGCGAAAAGTTGTCAAGGACACGCTTCCCTCGAAATTGCTTCGTAACATTTTCAATTGCCACAACATATGGCATTGGACTTATCCTTTGGAGTTCAGAGGCGCGGTATTACCTCCCGTTTGAGCCACGGCAATGGATGTTTTCATAGTCGTGTCAGCCACAACATTCTTCATACCGTAGTAGTCCATTACGCCGAGCTTGCCTTCGCGCAGTGCCGCCGCCATCGCCAACGGAACCTCAGCCTCCGCCTCGACAACCTTAGCCTGCATTTCCTGTACCCGGGCTATCATCTCCTGCTCGGTCGCGACCGCCATTGCGCGACGCTCCTCGGCCTTCGCCTGAGCGATACGCTTATCCGCTTCCGCTTGATCCGCTTGCAGGGAAGCTCCTACGTTGCGCCCTACGTCTACGTCCGCGATGTCAATCGACAAAATCTCGAATGCCGTTCCCGCTTCCAATCCCTTATCAAGCACGGTCTTGGAGATTTTATCCGGGTTCTCCAACACTTCCTTATACGTGTTCGCGCTGCCGATTGTGGTCACGACGCCCTCGCCGACACGAGCGATGATAGTGTCCGCGCCCGCGCCGCCGACCAGCCGATCGATGTTCGCCCGAACCGTAACCTTCGCCTTCGCCTTAAGTTCGATGCCGTCTCGCGCAATCGCGGCGACCGTAGGCGTCTCAATCACCCGAGGGTCAACGCTCATCCTGACCGCGTCAAGAACGTCGCGACCGGCAAGGTCGATTGCCGCCGCGCGCTCGAACTCAAGGCTTATGTCCGCCCGCTGGGCCGCGATAAGCGCGTTTACAACGCGGTCTATGTTGCCTCGGGCAAGATAGTGAGCCTCAAGTTTGTTGATGTCGATATCAACGCCCGCCTTAGTCGCCTGAATCTTCGGATGCACGATCTTCGGCGGACTGACGCGCCGCAAGCGCATCCCGATCAGCGTTATGAGCTTGACGTGCGCTCCGGCGGCTACCGCGCTAATCCATAAGCCGACAGGAATGAATGTAAAGAACAGCCACAGAACTATAATCGCAGCTATGGCAAACGGGATAACGATAACTAAACCTTCCATTTGTGTAACCCTCCAACATATTTGTTTTGTTTTCGGCGACGCCGAGGTCGATAGTTTTATGCGCGTATCACTCTTATTACCTTATTATAAAGTGACCTGAAACGAATGTCAACTCTTTTGTTTGCGGGAATCCGACAGCGCGGAAGCGATTCTCGCGGCGGATTCGTCCGCGAGATCCAACGCCTCAGCGAGGTTGAACCTTGTGCCGACGCCTCTCTCGTACACGACTTCACCGTTGACGAGCGTCGTCGCGACGTCACTCGACTGCGCGGAGTAAACAAGGCTCGCAAGGACATCGTGATTGGGGCGCAGATGCGGTTTGTCGAGGTCAATGACGGCGACATCCGCCGCGCCGCCGACGGTAATCGAGTTCCCTCGCGCCGCCATCCTGAGTGCCTCAGCCGGTGTGAGTCCGTTCATCAGCGCGGCAAGATGCATTTCCTCGAACATATTCAGATTGTTGTTGCTTGCCGCGCCGTCTGTGCCGAGCGCGACACTTACGCCGGCGTCGAGCATCTTTCGGACAGGCGCGAAGCCGCTGCCGAGCTTCATATTGCTGCTCGGGTTATGCGACACGGTGACGCCGTAATCGCGCAGGATGCGTATGTCGTCGTCGGTGACCCAAACGCAGTGCGCGGCGACGGCGGACGTATCAAACAGACCCAGCTTGGCGAAGTAGGCGGTCGGAGTGACGCCATTCCGCGTGATACACTCCGTATGCTCCTTATACGTTTCGGAGACGTGGACGTGTACCGCGGCGTTAAGCGATTTCGCGAGACTTGCCGCGTCGCGCACAAAATCCGGATGCGAGGTATACTCAGCGTGAATCGCGATCTCCGGTGTAATCAGGTCGGACGCGGCCGCCCGCTCGAACAGCGCCAACGTTTCGCGCTCGCCTTGCGAACCGGCGAAGGCGGAACCGTCAAGCGCGGTAAGCCCGCGCGACAGGCGACACTTGATTCCCGCTGCCGTGACCGCGTCGGCGATAGCGTCGCAGTGATCGTACATATCGCGGAAGTCGGTGACGCCGCTTGCGAGCATTTCCGCGATCCCGACCAACGCGCCGCAGCAGACATCGCTGTCGGTCATCAGCGCCTCGAACGGGAATACGCGCTCGGTCAGCCAGCGATCAAGCGGCAGACCCTCGCCCCAACCGCGCAGAAGCGTCATAGGCACATGCGAGTGCGAGTTCACCAGACCGGGAATCATCAATGTTCGCGTGGGATCGCCTGTCGGCGGCGCAATCGAGCTGATCACGCCGCCGGCAATGGTGATGTCGGCGCGTTCCACGGTAAACTCCGGAGTAATATAGGCAGTATTGTGAAATATCATATCAGATTCCCTTTCTGTGAATTTGTAACTATGTACGCGCCCGCCCGACGCCGTCGCCCTGACGCTTGCCCTCGTCCCTTACCCTTACGGAATCACTGCGGACAGCACCGGACCGAACGGACCCGACTGCCCCTTGCTGTTCTCGTAGCGCAGGCAGAAGTACACCGTGCTGCCACGCTCTCCGTTGAAGTCGAACCGCTCCTTCTTCCGACGCGTGAACACCGAGTACGGCAGCTCCATCGCGTCCGTGAGCGGCCCGTCGAGCCGGAAGGGATGTTTCTCGCTCGCCTTGCCCGTGATGCCGTAGTAGATTCTCACGCCGTAATCGCTGCGCGCGTCCGGAGCCGTACCCGCCACCGGGCGAATCCGCTGCAGCTCCACCATATGAATGCCCGGGAAGGTCAGATCGGCCTCCACCTGATTCTCCGGCGGCGGGATGGGCGTGCGCTCCGTGTCGAGCGGCGGGATGCCCATCTTCAGCAAGTCCGCGTTGGTAACCTGATCCGGGAATCCCCTGAACCAGACCTTGATGAACCGGGAGAGAACCTGCTTCGTCGTCTTCCATGCCTCGTCCCGGACGGCGGTCTCCGCGGGGGTGTGGAGCGTCGTGGTCGGGAAGTAGGCGTTGTACCAGAGGTTGTACGCGCTGTACAGCGCCTTCCTCTCCGCCTCGGGGATGAAGGTCCATACGGAAGCCTGAACGTCTACATACCTCATAACGTTATTGAAGAACACGTCGTACTTCGGCCCCGCGTCGGGGATAAGGGATTTTCTGGCCATAATGTTGATTCTCCTTACATAAGTAAATATTACAGTCATTATATCTAATCAATTTATGCTTGTCAAGCCTATTTCTATGCAGCTGGACGCCGCGTCCATGTAGCTGGACGCCGCGTCCATGTAGCTGGACGCCGCGTCCATGCAGTTGGACGCCGCGTCCATGTAGCTGGACGCCGCGTCCATGCAGTTGGACGCCGCGTCCA
>JAITKN010000009.1 GCA_031278415.1 Oscillospiraceae bacterium | reverse complement strand
CGGCGTCCCCGACGCCCCGCAAAGCTCCGGCGTCCCCGACGCCCCGCAAAGCAGAAACCTCTCCGGCTACACGGACTCCGCGCAAATCTCCGACTGGGCGCGAGAGGCGGTCGCGTGGGCGATCGAGCGCGGCATACTGCAAGGCGACGCGAGCGGACTTCGTCCGGGCGACGACGTCAAGCGCAGCGAGGTCGCGGCGATCCTCCGGCGGTACATCGAAGGCTAACGCGAACGCGACGGAACGCGTAAATCAGCAGGGCGGGGGAGCGAAAACTCCTCCGCCCTGCGCGTTCGGAGTGATACGGCGCGGTTTGTGTGATACGGCAGATGTTGGGATATAGAATCGAGGACTCCGGCTATTTCAGCTCCACAGGCGTGTTGTCGGTTATTACCATTTTGGCATTAGAGCTCACGCGCTTGCGGCTTGGAACAGACCCGCTTGCGACTGTCATCGGAAACACCCATGTGTATTGCCCGATATGCGTTCCCGGGAGAGTGACGCTGTTCGCCCCGAGTCTCGAGTGGTCACCGAGTATTACGCCGAAAAAGTCGCTGCCGAGCGCTTCACCATTCAGTTTGATGTCTGTTTGATTGAATTTGCGGTTAGCGGTGATGGCTCCGGACCCTACTCTTGCCGAGTTGCCGAGTATAGAATCTCCGACAAATGCCAGTGAGCTAACCTTAGCGCCGTTCATAAGAATACTGTGCTTGACCTCGCTGCCGTGTCCGACTGAGCAGTTATCTCCGATAATCGTATATGGACGAATAAGCGCAGCGTGTCCGATTTCGCAGTTGTTTCCGATCCACACCGGCGCGGCGATTTCCGCGGACGGGTGAATCTTAGTGTTCGCGCCGATGACAATTTCCGAGTCGAGCATAAGCGCCTTCAACCGGTCCAATACTTGGCAGGGGTAATCGAGACCGCTGAAAACACTTTCAAACGGAAACGCGTCAATATGAGAAAAAAAATACATGAGTTTCTCCACCGAAAAATCCTCCGATATTCAGAATGTGCGCAAACATCTTCGAGCGTACAGACGGCTTAAGTCCATATGCCTACGGCAAGTATAGCACATTCCGGCAAAAATAGCAAGCAAAACGGAACTCGGGCGAGCAAGTTTCTTATATCCGCGTTAAGAAAAAAATATTATACTTGACAATTGCGGCGCGACATCTTATAATCTGGAATATAGGAGGGATTGGTGCTTGAAAATAATTATAGACGCAATGGGCGGTGATAACGCTCCGGGCGCGATGGTCGAGGGTGCCGTAATCGCGGCTGAATCACTTAACGCTAATATTGTCCTTGTGGGAAAAGGGGAGGAAATTCTCAAATCTTTGAGAAACCTTAAGATTGGAGATCTGCCGAGCGGAATAGAAATCGCCGACGCTCCCGATGTTATCTCGATGCGCGACGACCCGACAGCGGCAATCCGCTCGATGAAGAACTCCAGTATGGTGGTTGCGTTGAACATGCTCAAGGATGGCGGGGGCGACGCGCTTCTTTCTGCGGGCAGCACAGGCGCGCTGCTGGCGGGCTCGACGCTTATACTGCGCCGAATCAGCGGCGTTCGCCGCGCCGCGTTGGCGCCGATTATGCCGGCGGCGTTTTCTAACGCGATTCTTATAGACTGCGGCGCTAACGTTGACTGTTCTCCGGAGATGTTGCGGCAATTTGCTTATATGGGCGGGTTGTACGCAAAACTTGTACTCGGGAAGTCTTATCCGCGTATCGGATTGCTGAATAACGGAACGGAAGAGGGCAAGGGTCCGGAACTTCAGCGTGATACATACAGGCTTCTTGAAGAGGACGACAAAAACGGAAAAATCAACTTCGTCGGCAACATTGAGGCGCGTGATATTTTCGACGGCGCAATAGACGTAATTGTCTCTGACGGATTTTCCGGAAACATATTGCTGAAGACTATTGAGGGTATGGGTATGTTTACGCTCAAAACTCTTAAGAGTTTGTTGACCGGCAGCAAAAAGGTTGCTCTGGCAGGATTGATGCTAAAGGACAGTTTTGCGGAGTTCAAGCGCGATGTAGACTATACTGAAACCGGCGGCGCGGTTCTTCTCGGCGTTACAAAGCCGGTCATTAAAGCGCACGGAAGCAGTAATGGCAACGCGGCGTTTAACGCGATTCGTCAAGCGGTTACGTGCGCTCGATCCGGTTATGTTGACGCCATTGCGGAGATGTTGCGAAATCGACCGAATCCCGATAATTTTACTAACTCTGAAAGTACCACAGGAGACTAAACCAATGCTTGACAGATTAACGGAACAAATCAAAGAAATCATAGCTGAACAGTTGAATCTTGATTCGGCCGACATTACGCTCGATACGCGCTTCAAAGAAGATCTCGACGCCGACTCTATCGACCTTGCGGAACTTGCGATGACCATAGAGGACAAGTTTCGGATTTCGACTCCGGAAAATGGTAACTTGCCGGAACTGATTACGGTGCGCGACGTAATCAATTATGTCAAAGATTACTCGGCTGACTGAGTTTTACAGAAGATGACTGACAATAGATTAGGATACAAGTTCAAAAATCCGAAGCTGCTTGAGACCGCCCTGACGCATAGTTCCTACGTTAACGAAAATGGGCTTGACCGGATTCATTGTAACGAGCGGTTGGAATTTCTCGGCGACAGTATACTGGGCTACATTACTGCCGAGTATCTTTTTTACCGAAACCCTGACGTAAGCGAGGGCTATCTTACCAAAACGCGTTCGATATTGGTACGGGAAGAAAGCCTTGCATCCGCGTCACTGGCGCTCGGCATTGGGAATATGCTGCGTCTCGGCAAAGGAGAGGAGCAAAGCGGAGGGCGTACTCGCCCGTCTATCCTTGCCGACGCGTTCGAGGCTGCTTTGGCGGCGATATTTCTCGATGGAGGAATGGATGCCGCTAAACTTTTCGTTTACAAAAACATCTTACGCCGCGAGCGTGAAATCAAAAATGTTATCGGCGGCGATTATAAAACTCAGCTTCAGGAAATTGTACAGGCTCACGGACATTCATCCCCGCAATATTCTATCATAAAAGAAATCGGACCCGACCACGAACGCGTATTCACCGCCGAGGTCTTCATAAGCGGCGTTTCCGCCGGAATAGGTTCGGGCAAAACGAAAAAAGACGCCGAGCAATCCGCCGCAAAAAGCGCTGTAAATACGCTTAAAATATAGCCGGACGACGAATAAATATTAACTGTAATATTGGGGGGAGCGGATAAATGTACAAGAACACAGAAATGGTAATTTTAGCGGGGAACAGTCACCCGCGGTTGGCGCAGGCTATTTGCGCCGAACAGAGTACCATCAATATGGTGAATTCTAAGGTGGAACACTTTGCCGACGGGGAGTGCAATGTTTCTATTTACTCCACACTGCGCGGCGCGGACGTTTTTATCTTTCAGCCTACGTGCCGATTCATTCACATTGACGAGAAAACAAACAAGCCGCAAATGATGTCTGTCAACGATGCCATTATGGAGCTTCTGATTCTCATTGACGCGGCAAAGCGGGCAAGCGCGGCAAGAATCACGGCAGTTATCCCGTACTTCGGCTATGCGCGTCAGGATCGCAAGGCGAAATCACGCGACCCGATCTCTGCCAAGCTGATGGCAAATCTCATAGAATCCGCCGGAGCTGACCGCGTATTGACGATGGATTTGCACGCTGACCAGATTCAGGGATTTTTTGACATACCGACAGATAATATACTCGGAAACAAGATCTTTGTGGATACCTTGAAAGATAAGATTATCGGACACGAAGAAGAATACGTAGTGGCTTCACCTGACTTGGGCGCGGTTAAGCGTTCACGTAAGTTCGCGGATTATCTGCATCTGGATATGGCAATTGTGGAGAAGCGGCGCTCTCTGACTGTGGCTAACTTCACGGAAGCTTTGAATATTATAGGAAATGTGGACGGAAAAAAAATACTTATGCTTGATGATATGGTTGATACCGGCGGAAGCCTTTGCAACGCGGCGAAAGCCCTGAAAGAGTTCGGCGCTGCGGAGATTTATGTGTACGTGTCCCATGGCCTGCTTTCCGGAAACGCGATTGAGCGTATAGACGGCAGTTCCTTGGAGAAACTGACTTTGTTGGATACTCTTCCCGGAGTCGGATGTAAAACATCGGACAAGATAGAGTACATCTCTACCGCGAAACCCCTTTCAGAAGCGATTTGGTCAATCCACAATAACCGTTCCCTCGCGAAGTTGTTTTTGTGATTCGGATGGTTAGCCGCGATGTTTTTTAAGTCATTCAGCAAACCCAATACGCCGTTATGGTTGATTGCGTTCCTCGGAAATCCCGGCGAAAGGTACGCTAAAACCCGACATAATGCCGGCTGGTTTGCCGCCGCCGCCGTCGAGAACTCTTGCGGCAATCCTATTAACAAAATCAAGTTTAAGGCTCTTACGGCAACCGCGGAACTCGGGGGAGATCGCGTTTTCCTGGTCAAACCGCAAACGTTTATGAATCTGTCCGGAGACGCAGTCGCCGCGGCGGTGAAATTTTACAAGATTCCCGCGGAACGAGTCATAGCGGTGTTTGATGATATGCATATTCCGCCCGGAACGCTCCGTATAAAGCGCGGCGGCAGCGATGGCGGCCACAACGGAATCAAGAGTGTTATGGCTCGGCTCGGAACAGCGGATTTCCCGCGGATCAAAATCGGAGTGGGCGAACCGTCGGATCCGGGGTTTGACAGGGTGGATTGGGTTACCGGAAAGCCGACGGACACCGACTTAAAACTCATTACCGAAGCCGCGCAGCGCGTTCCGAATGCTCTTGCGGAAATTATTCAAAACGGATTTGATTCCGCTATGAACAAGTTTAATTAACACGCACAACCGGAAAGGAGACTAAATTGAAATCATTCGCCGACTTCACTAAGCGGTTTGCCGCCAAACATCCGAGGTTCGGAATCCCGCGCCTAATGATGTATGTCATAATCGGTCAGCTTGCGGCCTTCCTTATTATTCAAATGGATCGAGGCGGAACATTCGCCGTAAATCTGCTGTTTGTTCCAAGCTTGATTGTCAGAGGTCAAATTTGGAGGCTGATCTCTTGGATATTTATTCCTGCCGCTTCCGATAACATTTTGTTTTTTGCGCTGTCTCTTTATTTTTATTATTTCCTCGGTTCTACATTAGAGAATCGGTGGGGTACCGGCACCTTTACGATTTACTACCTTGTCGGAATAGCGGCGCATATTGTCTTCGGGTTTATCGTTTCGATATTTTCGCCGTGGGTATCGCTGAACGCGTCGTACCTGAATATGGCAATGTTCCTTGCCGTCGCGACTCTTTTTCCGGATGCGCGTGTGCTGTTGCTGTTATTCATTCCGGTAAAAATGAAGTGGCTCGCGCTTATCGACGCCGCGGTCATAATTTTCACCGCGATTACCGCGTCGGATATAGCCTCTAAGTTATTGCCGATTGTCGGAGTGCTGAACTATCTGCTGTTCTTCGCGGACGACCTGATAACCCACATCAAAAATTACTCTCCGCAATTCGGATCGCGATACCGACCCGCAAAACACTCTTGGCGCGGTGAGCCGAGCGAGTATAAACCCAATTCCGCGCCGCCGGCAAAACCCAATGTTGAGATATTTGCCGAACGCGTGTGCGCGGTCTGCGGGAAATCCGCCGCGGATCACCCGGAGTTGGAGTTCCGCTACTGCTCTAAATGTACCGGACTTCACTGCTTCTGTGAGGAACACATAAACTCACACGAGCATTTTGTCAAGTAAAAATCCTCAGTCGTCTTTATCCGACCTTGAACGATTCATTCGCGCTTATCGTTTTGCCGCAAATCGGACTAAGTCGCGGCTGTCGGGATGTGATTGTTCGGCAAAACGCCGCATTTCTGCGGTTCCGGTGTTCCGGCGCCGCAGAAATGAAGTTTCTTTTCTAC